>NZ_CAXTBM010000082.1:0-19553 GCF_964242765.1 uncultured Hymenobacter sp. | reverse complement strand
GTAGTACATAGGCCCCCACGAACATGAGAATGCCGAGGTTAATACCGAAGTCAGGGCCTTTGCGGTCTGCTGATTTCCCGGCGAAGGAAGCGGCAAAGGCTCCGCTGGCCCCAATCAAACCAAACAAGCCGGCTACGTCGCTGCCGTAATGGTACGTGTCGCTTTCCAAAAAGAACACCAGTGTAGTCCAGAAGGCGCTAAAGCCGGCGAACATGCAGCCGGCCACGAGCGCCGAGCGCCGCAATATGGGCAAGTCGCGGGTGAGGGTGAGCAGTGACTTTAGCAGTCCGCCGTAGCTGCCCTGGAAATTCGGCTGGTTGCGCGGCAGCATCCGGGCCAGAATGCCGGTTAGCAGCACCATCACGGCTGCTCCAACCCAAAACATAGTGCGCCAGCCGAAGTGGGCACCCACGTAGCCGCTGATAGTGCGCGAAAGCAGAACGCCAATCAGCAAGCCGCTCATCACTTTGCCTACCACCCGGCCTCGTTCCTCATCGGAGGCCAACGAAGCGGCCATGGGCATGAGCAGTTGGGGCACCGCCGAAAAGATGCCAATGCAGAGACTAGCCGCTGCCAGCAAGGCAAACGTAGGAGCAAAGGCTGCTGCCGCCATGCACACCGCCGCCGCCAAAATCAGCGTCAGGATCAATCCTTTCCGCTCGCGCTTGTCGCCGAGCGGCACCACAAACAGCAGCCCGAGCGTGTAGCCCACCTGCGTAATAGTGGCCACCAAGCTTACCTCGCTCTCGGAAAGCCGGAACGTGCGGCTGATTTCCGCCAGCAACGGTTGGTTGTAGTAAATGTTGGCCACCACCAGCCCACAGGTAATGGCCATTAGCCATACCAAAGCGGGGGCAAGCGGAGTTTGGGGAGTAGCTGGCAGAGGACGTGCGTCCTTTGCTACGGGCTGATGATCAGCCACGGCTTGTTGTTTCATGAGGTAAGTTGCCGCCGCTGCAGTGTGGCAGAGGCTCGTACGGCCTCCCCTAACAGAAATTACAGCTTTAAGGTTGCGGCTAACTTAAGAGCGCAGGACCCGGCAAGCCAATGTCTAAAACGGTCTTTACCTCATAGTCCAGCCAAACGGTCGAGGCCTACTATGGGCTCGGTGCCGTTAAGGTTTTTCAGCGCCTCGATGGCGCTAGGCGTAATGGTGGAAGTGCTTTGCAATGCTGTACATAGCCTTTCGCGCCGTTCGTGCTCTTGCTGCATGTACTGATCCGCCTTGATTACTGCATCTAAATCCCGGCGGTTCGGATTCAAGTTCAAATACATCTGCACGAACATGTCGATGCAATCCGTGACGGCTGCCAGATGGTTATGGAAGTGCTTTTCCTCTTGCTTCGAGACAAAAAGAAGCGCCTCCGTAAGCGCGCTACTCGCATCAAGAGCATACGAGGCCAAGGGAGTAGTGAAATCGTCTAGATCCGGAGAGAGGTACTGTGTGTTAGCTAAAAACTGAATGGTTGCGGCAGTTGAGTTGTCTAGCCCAAAGCTGTATAAAGCATTGATACCTTGCTGATAAAGTGCAGGGTCACCCCATTCTTCTACCTCGCAGAAAGCCTCGTAGAGCACCTGCATCTTCTCACAAGTAAGCGCAGCCATAACGGATTTATGGCGAGCGGATAACTGAAAGGTGTGCGAAGTGTCTAACAAGTCTGCAAATACACCAAATTAATTATGAAGAGTTGATTAGCAGTGAAAAGCTTGCTTACACCGCGTGCTGCTTTTTGTACAGGCCGGGCGTCATGCCCTCGTACTGCTTGAACAGTTTCTGAAAATACGCCGTGTTGTTGAAGCCCGCCCGGAAACAGACATCCGCCACCGACGCAAGCGGGTTGCGCAGCAGGCGCTTGGCTTCCGCAAGGCGCTCCTGAATGATGTATTCGATGGGTGTGAGGCCTAATTCGCGCTTGAACACCCGAAAAAATGTGGCCTTACTCATGCACGCCAAGGCACTCAGCTTTTCCACCGTAATCTGCTCGGTGAGGTGCTGCTTGATGTATTGCACTACGTGCGCAAAGCGGTGGGAAGTAAGATGTTGGGTGTAATTGTTGAAAATAAGCTGGCGGGCCTGCGTCTGCATGAGGCGCACCAGCATTTCCTGGATGGTGAACGTAGCCAACACGTCTTTGATGCGGCCCGTGTCGCGAGATAGTTGCACGAGCCGTTCCAAGGCCGAAGTAAGCTCGGGTGTATTCTGGAAATGGGCGAAGTCATGGGTGTCGAGCTGCCAGGGCAGGTGCTCTTCGACGCGGGGATGGTGCTCGTTGAGTAGATCGACGGTCTGGCGAATGGTATCGGTGGGAATGGCCACTGCCAAACACTGCGTGGGGTTGTTGTCAGCGGCTTCCGGAAAGTCGATGAGCATGGTTTCGTTTTGGCCTACGATAACCGACTCGCCGGGCAGATATTCGAAGGCCGGGCGGCCCGCTAGGTGCATCACCTTTTTGCCCCGTAGCATGGTGGTCAGCACCAAGTTGCCCATGCTGAGCGGTACTTGGTGGGCAGTGCGGTGCGTTTCAAACACGTTCAACTCGAAAGCATCCAGGGCGTACACCGTTCGGTTTTCAACTAGCGTGGTCAGCTGGTCGGTTTGGCGGAGTGCGATAGGGGCGGGCAAGTGAGGCATGGACGAACAGGCAAGAGGGGTTGAGGCGTTGAAAAGCGGTGCGAGCCCAACCCGTAAACAATGAAAACCAAGAACAGTTGCGGCAGCAGGCCGCCTTGGCAGCGTACACTTCCACTAATTTACCTCTAATATAGCAGGTTCAAGTAAGTGAGTGAGTACTTACATTGTGCGAGGATACACTTCTTTTCTGAGAGTATATTACAACTATTTTGGTGGAGGTAACGGCTAGCTTGGGGTGTCTAAATCTAACCTCATTTTAGCACTGATGGAAACCTTAGAAAAACCCACCACCCTTGTTGCCCGACCCCAGTTCAAATCGCACTACGACAACTTCATTGGAGGCAAATGGGTAGCCCCGGTGAAAGGGCAGTACTTTGAAAACCCGTCGCCTATTGATGGCAAGGCGTTTTGCAAAGTAGCCCGTAGCACCAAAGAAGACATAGAACTGGCTCTCGACGCGGCGCACGAAGCCTTCAAAACCTGGAAAAGCACTTCGGCCACCACCCGCAGCAACCTGCTGATGAAAGTGGCCGACATCATCGAGCAAAACCTAGCTCATTTGGCGGCCGTGGAGTGCGTGGAGAACGGCAAGGCCATTCGGGAGTGCATGGCCGCCGACCTGCCGCTGGTCGTCGACCATTTCCGGTACTTCGGTAGCGTGATTGGGGCCGAGGAAGGTAGTGCTACCGAACTCAACGCCAGCACCTTATCCATGAACATTCAGGAGCCGCTGGGCGTGGTCGGCCAGATTATCCCCTGGAACTTCCCGCTGCTGATGGCTACCTGGAAGCTGGCGCCCGCGCTGGCCGCTGGTTGCTGCGTGGTGATGAAGCCCGCCGAGCAAACGCCCGCTTCCATCATGGTGCTCATGGAACTGCTGCAAGATGTGCTGCCCCCGGGAGTGGTGAACGTGGTAAACGGCTTCGGGCTGGAAACTGGTAAGCCGCTGGCTTCGTCGCCGCGCATTCAGAAGGTGTCGTTCACCGGCGAAACCACCACGGGCCGCCTGATCATGCAGTACGCCTCCGAAAATATCATCCCCGTAACGATGGAGTTGGGCGGTAAGTCACCGAACATCTTCTTCAAGAGCGTGATGGATGCCGACGACGATTTCCTCGACAAAGCCATTGAAGGTGCCGTGATGTTTGCCCTCAACCAAGGGGAAATCTGCACGTGCCCTTCGCGGATGCTGGTGCAGGAAGACATCTACGACGAATTTGTTGCCCGCGTAATTGAGCGGGTGAAGGCCATCAAGCTCGGCAACCCCCTCGACATGGAAACCATGATGGGTGCCCAAGCCAGCAACGACCAGTTCGAGAAGATTCTGAGCTACCTGGAAATCGGGAAGGCCGAAGGTGCTGAAGTGCTGACTGGTGGCGACGCCTACCATCAGGAAGATGGCGCGCTGGCAGAGGGCTACTACATTCAGCCCACCATGTTCCGCGGCCACAATAAGATGCGCATCTTCCAGGAGGAAATCTTCGGCCCAGTAGTATCTGTGACCACCTTCAAAACGGTAGAAGAAGCCATAGAAATAGCCAACGACACGCTCTACGGCCTCGGTGCCGGCGTCTGGACTCGCGATGCGCATGAACTGTACGAAGTGCCTCGCGCCGTTCAGGCCGGCCGCGTGTGGGTGAACTGCTACCATGATTATCCGGCGGGTGCTCCGTTCGGCGGCTACAAATCGTCGGGCTTCGGGCGCGAGAACCACAAGATGATGCTCAGCCACTACCGCCAGAACAAAAACATGCTGATTTCTTACAGCCAGCAGAAACTCGGCTTCTTCTAGAACCGAGGGACGTAAGAACGTCATGCTGAACTTGTTGAAGCCTTTCCCACCAACCTAAATCCTGATAGGAGGACGAAGCGGGAGAGGTTTCGACAAGCTCAGCATGACGTTCTTTTGTTGCTCGTTATCAGATACTTGCTTGTTTTTGTAGACCGGCGCAATGCTGAGGAAGAAATACTCGTCATTATCAACGGATGTATTTAGACGGCTGATGTTTATGGCTGACTTGTTTAAACTTGTGCTGGCCGTTTTGGTGGTGTTATTCAGTGCCACTTCAACTCAGGCCCAAAAGCTTCCGGTGCCCGGCCAGAAGAACCCGGATTGGTCGTTGCAAAAAACGGAGGAGTTTCAACTATCTCACTCTGAGCAACAGCCAAAGCCCATTCCTATGCCTTCTCCTCGACTAAGAGGCGGCATGATGGATAGCGCTGGCAACTGGGAAATTCTCTACGATTCTGAACATCATGTTCGGTATAATCTTCGAGAGCAAAAGAGAGGTTGGGTGCGAGTGCAAAATTTACAAACTGGCACCGTGTACACCTACGTCCGTAAAGGTGTTGTTGCTCCGTATTTTCAAAATTGAATCCGCTGGCCATTGCTTTGGCCAATGCTTGCTAATTCCGAGTTAACGCCACCCCTATGTCCAGCGAACCTACTCCCCGCGTGCTTGTGACACCAGCCGCCGAAGCCACCATCGACTTACTACGCGACGAGCATGGACCCCTTATGTTTCACCAAAGCGGCGGCTGCTGCGATGGTTCTTCGCCTATGTGCTTCACAGCCGGTGAGTTCCGGGTGGGAACCAACGATATCTGGCTCGGCCAAATTCATGGTTGCGACTTCTTTATGAGCGCCAGCCAGTTCGGGTACTGGCAGCATACCCAACTCACCGTCGATGTCACGAAAGGTCGCGGCGCCAGTTTCTCCCTGGAAATTCCGCTCGGCGTCCGGTTCTTGATTCGTTCCCGCTTATTCACGGAAGAGAAGGCAAGCAAAATGGCTACCATCTATGATGGCGAAGAGTACCTAACCAGACCTAACGTAGTGGAATAAGAGTTCAGTATTTACTTGCAAGTAACTGGGCTGTTGAGCCTGCCCTTTCCTGAAAAGCTAGGTTATTGTATGCAAAAGCCCCCGACAAACGAGTTGTCGGGGGCTTTTCAACGTATAAAGTAGATGCACCCTAACCTCTTGATGCAAGTAGAGAAAAGCGTAAACCTAACAGGCTTAGGCGTATTAGTGATTGCTCAGCAAGGCACGCCACTTCTTGAGTGCTTCGACTTGCATATGCACTGTCTGGTACGGTTGGTATTCCCGGACGGCGGCGAGTCAGAAGCCTCGGCTAGCATCGAAGCAATATCACGCCCCATTAATTCGCAGGGTGCTATGGCTACCGAAACGCCGGCCTTGCTGCTAACGCATGAAACGCTGACTGTACCAACCGGAACGCTGGTGTATTGGCTGGAGCAGACGGAATAGCTTGCTACTTCGTGCGCACTGGCAAGCCTTCCAACTGCACGTAGCTTAGTTTCCAGGCGTTTTTGGCGTTTTTCTTCCATAACAGAATGAAGTTGCCTTCCCCTTCGCCGCGCGGCGAGTTGGGGCTTTCAGGCACCACTTCTGTGGAAAAAGTACCGGCTTCGTAGGCCGTTTGCATATCGGTGCCGGAACTGGTAGTATAGGTTTTCAGGTCGGTGATGGTGCCCAACGTGGCGCGCACCCATTTGTCGGATACTTCCGATTTACCTTTAAAGTGCGTTTCGCCTTGCGAATATTGGATATCATCAGCCAGTAGCGTATCCAGTTGAGCCGTGTTTCTGCTGTTCCAGGCCCCGATAAACTGTTGGTTGAGCGCTTGGACATTTACAGCTTCTGCCGGCTTTTTATCAGTGGAACAAGAAGCTAGAGAAGCTGCTGCAAGCAGCCAACCGAAATAGAATTTCATATAAGTAAGAGTTTGGTAGATTAAGGAAGATGAAAAAACCCAAGCCCAAAGGCTCGGGTTTTAAGGTATAAGAGCGAAAAATTACCAGCTTTTTCTGCGAACTTCCGAACTAGGATAAGCCGACGTCCGGTCGCCGTACGACTCATTGGGCAAGTAAAGGCTAGAAGTAGTAGGAGCGTAAGCAGCTTGGTTGGCGCTAGAGTTCAGCGTGTACATCACGCCGGCACTGGTACCAGCAGCAAGGGCAGTAGCGCCAGCAGGAGTAGCCGAGGATTTTGCTGCCAACACCGCTCCTTTTTCCAGGCCGGAATTGTAAGCGGCAACGCGTTGGGCTTCGGCACGACGGGCGGCAGCCACGCGGTTAGCTTCAGCACGGTTGGCCGCCGCTACGCGGGCCGCTTCGGCTTTGCGCTTGTTGTCGGCGTTCTTGCCGATGGCATATCCAAGACCGGCCCCCGCGGCCCCACCTACTACACCTCCTACTACACGGTTGCGCTTGTTGATAAGAGCACCAGCGGCGGCGCCACCCAGGCCGCCAATAACAGCGCCTTTAGCGTGCGAACTTACGCGGTTTTGGGCTTGGGTATTGAAGCTGAAAATAGATGCGAAAATTAAAACTAGGGCGAAAAGCAAACTGACCTTTTTCATGGCAAATAAATTTAATGGTTAGGGAACCTTCACTCACTTGAGAAGGAAGTTTGCAAGCACCGTGCCAGTGCGACTGAGGAGCTTATAGTATTGAAGTGCGCTATATAATTTCAAGATGCCGTAACAATAGAAAGAACAGAGTACTTGCTTCGTAAATAGCAGAGCCCCTGAGAGTTTGTCTCAGGGGCTCTGCTCGTCAGAAAAAATAGCAGTTGCAGTCTATTTCACGAGCCAACCGTTGGCGTCAAACCAGTTTTGCATGCGTTCCACCCATTTGTCGTTGGTGGTTTTGTTGTTCATGCCGAAACCGTGGCCGCCTTTCGGGTAGAGGTGCATTTCGACGGGCACGCCGCGGCGCAGGCAGGCTTCGTAGAAACGCAAGCTGTTCTGCACTTTAACCGTTTTGTCGTCGGCGGCGTGCACCAGGAAAGTAGGCGGCGTTTGGGCACTTACCTGCTGATCGTTGGAGTAAAGCTGAATTTGGTCGGCTGAAGGTGCGGTGCCTAATAAGTTGTTGCGCGAACCAGCGTGCATTAAGCTGTCTGTCAGACTGATAACGGGGTAGAGCAGCACCAAGAAATCGGGCCGGACGGAAGTGTTGGTCGGGTCTTGGCCGACGGGCTTGGCGAAATGCGTACCCGCGGTGGAAGCCAGGTGTCCACCCGCCGAAAAGCCCATTACACCAATACGCGCCGGGTTCACGCCAAATTCCGTGGCCCGCTGCCGCACCAACCGAATAGACTGTTGCGCGTCGAGCAGCGGGGCAATGGTTTTGTCGGGCTGGCTTTGGTCGTTGGGCAGGCGGTACTTAAGCACGAACGCCGTGACGCCCATTTCCGTCAGCCGTTTGGCTACATCGGTACCTTCGTGGTCGATAGACAATCGAGCGTAGCCCCCACCCGGGCACACAATAACCGCCGTGCCGTTGGCCTTGTCTTTGGCTGGTCTGAATACAGTTAATGTTGGCTGAATAACGTTGGAAATGCGGATGCCACCATTTTCCAGCGTCACGCTGGTTTCCTTTACGTCACTTGGCTTGGAATCGGGGATGGTAACGGCGTACACGGAAATAACCTGCTGCGCCAGTAGCAGGTGAGAGCAAGCGCCAAGGGCAATCGTGAGGAGTAGCTTTTTCATCGAGTGTAAGGGCGGATTATAGCGTTAAGGATACAAAAAAGCCCCGGAATTATGCATGCCGGGGCTTTTGGGTTCGGAACCAAGTAAACCACTTACTACGTCGGACTAGGCGCCGGATGTTGACCTTCGCCGGCCGGCTTATCCGAAGCAGGGCCGCCATGCTCTTCGTCGGGTTTGTAGTTGGCTTCCAACTCAGCCAATTTCTCTTTGCCATAAGCAAACCGCGTGATGATAACGTACAGCACGGGCACAATAAAGATAGCCAACACAGTAGCCGAGAGCATACCGCCGAGCACCGTCCAGCCAATTGTCTGACGGCTTTGGGCACCGGCACCGGACGCAAATACCAGTGGCAGCACCCCCAAGATGAAGGCCAGCGAGGTCATAACGATAGGGCGCAAACGCAGTCGTACCGCTTCCAGCGTGGCCTCTACCAGCGGCATACCCTTGTCAACCCGTTCCTTCGCAAATTCGATGATCAGAATGGCGTTCTTGGCCGACAAACCAATCAGCGTAATCAAACCGATTTGGGCGTACACGTTGTTGGTAAGCCTCGGGATGAGCGTAAGGGCCAGGATAGCCCCAAACGCTCCCACCGGCACGGCCAGCAGCACCGAAAACGGCACCGACCAACTCTCGTAGAGTGCCGCCAAGAATAGGAACACGAAGGCAATCGAGAGACCGAAAATGTACACCGTTTGTCCGCCAGCCAACAGTTCTTCGCGGCTCAACCCCGAAAACTCGAACCCGTAGCCTTGGGGCAACGACTGCGCGGCAGTTTCCTGCAAGGCCTTGATGGCGTCGCCGGAACTGTAGCCAGGGGCGGGGTTGCCGTTGATTTCGGCCGAGCGGAACAGGTTGTAGTGCGAGATAAGCGGAGCACTTTCCGCCCGTTTGTAAGACGTGAGCGTGCTTAGCGGCACCATGCCGCCAGAACTGTTGCGCACATAGTACTGCCCCAGGTTACTGATGTCGCCGCGGTACATGGAATCGGCCTGCGTCACGACGCGGAAGTTGCGGCCGTACACCGTGAAGTCATTTACGTAGGAGCTACCCAGGTAGGTGCGCAAGGCGGTGCCCACATCGGCAATCGAGACGCCGAGCTTCTTGGTTTTCTCCCGGTCGATGGTGAGCTGATAGCCGGGCGTATTGGCGGTGAAGAACGAGAAAGAACCGGCAATTTCGGGTCGCTTACGCAGGGCACCGAGGAAATTTTGCAGCGCAGCATCGAAGTTCTTGATGTCGCCGGCGGCTTCGCGTTCCTGCAACACAAACGAGAAACCACCGGTGTTGCCGAGGCCCGGAATAGCAGGCGGCGAAATCACCACAATATTGGCTTCCTTGAGGCGGCTCAGGCGTTGCTGCACGGTGGCAATCAGGCTCTGCAATTGCAGCTCCTTGTCTTCACGTTCTTCCCACGGCTGCAACTGGCAAAACACCGTGCCGCTGTTCGATTTCGACGAGAAGTTTACGGCGTTCAATCCTCCCAGACCCGCATAGTGCCGAATGCCTTTAATCTGGCTCAGCTCCTTCATAATCTCGTTCAGGGTGCTTACCGTACGAGCGGTAGAAGAAGCTTCCGGCAAGTTGAAGGTCACGATAATGCGGCCTTCGTCTTCGGTCGGGATAAAGCCGCCCGGCTTCTTGATAAACATGAAGGCCGTAGCCGCCACAATGCACACCAGAATCACCACCACAAAGCGGGAGTGCTTGATACCTCGATGCACGCCGTTGCCGTACTTGTTCGTCACTTTGTCGAACCAGGTGTTGAACTTGAAAAACAGCTTGTCGATACCACCTGATTTTTCGTCGCGCTTGTGGGGCTTGAGCAGCAACACGCACAAAGCCGGTGTGAGCGACAAGGCCACGAAGGCCGAAATCAACACCGAAATAGCAATGGTAATGGCGAACTGCTGATACAAGCGGCCGGTGATACCGGGAATGAACCCGACCGGCACGAACACAGCCGCCAGAATTAGAGCAATGGCAATTACCGGCGCCGAAATTTCCCGCATGGCCGCCAGCGTGGCGTCCATGGAGTTCATCCCTCGCTCGTTCATGTTGTGCTCCACGGCTTCCACCACCACAATGGCGTCATCGACCACAATACCAATGGCCAGCACGAAGCCAAACATCGTCAGGGTATTGATAGTGAAGCCAAGCGGGATAAAGAAGATGAAAGTGCCCACGATGGATACCGGAATAGCCAGCACCGGAATCAGCGTGGAGCGCCAGCTTTGCAGGAACAGAAACACGACCACCACTACCAGCAGCAGCGCTTCTACCAGCGTATGCAGCACTTCCTCGATGGATACCTGCACCACCGAAGCGGCTTCGAAAGGCACCACATAATCGAGGTCGGCGGGAAACTGCTTCTTCAGGTCTGCCATCGTCGCATTCACGTTCTCGAACGTTTCGAGGGCGTTGGCGCCGGGGGCCTGGTACACCAGCAGATAGGCAGCGCGCTTGCCGTCCACGAACGAGTTGTTGCCGTAGTTGAACTTGCCCAACTCCAAGCGGGCCACATCCTTGAGGTACACCACCGAATTATCCTCGGGTTGTGTTTTCACCACGATGTCACCGAATTCCTCGGTGGTAGTTAAACGGCCTTTTACAAACACGATGTATTCGAACGTTTGGCCGGTTTGCTGCGGGGGCGCCCCAATAGAGCCGGCCGCAATCTGGGCATTCTGCTCCTGAATGGCGGCCGTTACTTCCTGCGCCGTGACGCCGAGCTGCGAGAGTTTATCGGGATTGAGCCACACCCGCATCGAGAAGTCGTCGGCCCGCGACACAATATCTCCTACGCCTTTAGTGCGCAACAGCGCGTCTTTGACGAAGACGTTGGCGTAGTTGTCGAGGAAGGTGGTGTTGTGGGTGCCTTTGGGCGCGTACATGGCCACTAGCATCAGAATACTCGGGTTCCGCTTGCGGACCACCAAGCCCAGGCGCTGCACTTCCTGCGGCAGCGTGGGTTGCGCAATACCCACTCGGTTTTGCACGTCGAGGGCGGCAATGTTGATGTCGGTGCCGACCTCGAAGTTGACGGTCATGCTCATCTGCCCGTTGCTGGTGCTGTTGCTTTGCAAATAGGTCATGCCCGGCGTGCCGTTGACTTGCACTTCCACGGGCGTGGCAACGGTCTGCTCTACGGTTTGGGCATCGGCGCCGGTGTAGGTACCAGTCACCGACACGGTGGGCGGCGTGATTTCTGGATATTGCCCAATGGGCAAATTCAGAATGGCCAGCGCCCCTACCAACACAATCACCAAGGAGGCAACAATGGCGGTGACAGGGCGCCTAATAAAGGTTTCTGCAATCATGAGATGTATCTCTGTTGGCGCGCGGCCAAAGTGTACTTAGTGCTATGTGGAAAATTTACAGTGTCATACTTCCGCAGTGGACGCTAAAGCGAGCATGGCGTTCTTCTATCGGGCGCCACCGCCGGCAGCTGGGGCACCAGTACCGGCTTGGCCTTGCGCACCGGCCTGGGCGGGCGTACCCGCCTGAATCTGACCTCCGTCGCGCAGGCGCTGCAAGCCTTCGGTCACCACCTTGTCGCCTTGGTTGAGGCCTTCCATCACCACAATCTGGTCGCGTAGGCGCGGGCCGAGCTGCACTTTGCGCTGGTAGGCTTTGCTGCTGTCGCCGGCCACGAACACAAAGTTCTCGCCCATCTGCTCGACAATGGCTTTGTAGGGTATTACTATGCGGCGGCCCGACTGGCGGTTGAGTACGCGCAGCACGGTGCTCATGCCATCTTTGAGTTGGCGCTTAGGGTTGGCGAACTGCACCCGAATCTGCACCGTCCCGGTTTCCTGGTTCACGCCCCGGTCGATGGCTAAGATCTTGCCGGGTTGCGGGTACGGCGTACCATCAGGCAGTACTAGCCGGAACGTGGAGTCGCTGCGGGCAGGGGCTTGGCGCTGCAAGTCGGCAAACCGGCCCAAGTCCGCTGCCGTCACCACAAAGTCCACAGCCATTGGGTCTTCTGCGCTCATTGTATTGAGCAAAGTAGTACCCGGACTCACTTGGGAACCTAAGCGCACCTGCGAGATGCCGATGCGGCCCGTGAAGGGCGCCTTTACCAGCGAGTAATCAAGGTCGGTGCGAGCGAGGGATACGCCAGCTTGGGCTTCCGCTACTTGGCTTTGAGCGGTAGCATAGGCTGTGGAAGCATTATCTACCACCTGCTTGGCAATGGCGTCTTGCTGCGCTAGGCGCTGGTAGCGCTCCAGGTTCACCTGCGCATTCTGCACGGTGGCTTGCGTGCTACGTAAGCCAGCCAGTGCCTGTTGGTAGGCAGCTTGGTAGCGGCGGCGGTCGATTTCGTAAAGCGTTTTACCTTTGGTCACCACTTCTCCTTCCTTAAAGAAGATGCCAGTGATGAAGCCCGCCACCTGGCTGCGCAGCTCTACCGTGTTGATGGCTACTACGGTAGCTGGATACTCGTCGTAATATACCGCGTCAGTAACGCGGGCATCCACCAGCGTTACGGGGGTGGCGGGTGGTGGCCCGGCAGGTTTGTCGGCGTCTTTGTTGCCGCAGCTCGTCCAGGCAAATAGACCCACGGCGTAAGACAGGGCAAGAAGGGTCTTCTTCATATAAAAAGTAGAGCAGCAGAGCTTAGTAAGAAACGGGCAACTCGCCGATGGCGCGCTGCAAATCCACTTTACTGCTCAGTACCTGAAACAGCGCGGTGTAGTAATTAAGCTGCGAGGTGCGCAGCGTAGTTTGGGCCACAATCAAGTCAACGTAGGCCCGAATGCCTTCCCGATATTGCAAGTTGATGACGTTGTACACCTCCTTAGACGCCTCCAGGTTGCGCTTGCCAAGTAGGTACTCGGTGTAGTAGCCCTTGTAGTTGGCCAGCGCTGTTGCGTATTCGGTGTTGATCTGGTTGCGCGTGTTGGCAATATCTTCGTCTAGCCGGGTGTTTTGCAGGCGTGCCCTACGAATGTTTTGGGTGCGCCGGAAACCCGTGAAAATGGGCAGGCCCAGCTGAATACCAGTGTACGAGTTGGGAAAGCGTGTGCGGTACTGCTCGCGCACCTCGTTGTTCTGGAACACTGTGTTGTAGTTTGCAAAGGCTGATACCGAAGGCAGGAAGCCCAGGCGGTAATAATCCACGTTGATATCCTGCAACGCTTTTTCCGTTTGCAACTGCTGAATCTCGATGCGGTTGTTGATATTGAGCGCCACGGTGGTGTCCACAATAGCCTCAATTTCCAACTTGAGCGTGTCGTATTGCAAGGCTAAGGTGCGCTCGGGCGATAAGCCCATCAGCTGCTTGAGGTACGCTAGGCGGGCATTTACGGCTTCAAATGCCTGCTTGCGCCCAGCTAGCGAGTTATTGAGCGATACTTCCGCTTGCAAGTACTCGGTCTTGTCGGCAACCCCCGTTTCGTACCGGACGCGGGCGTCGCGGTAGTTGCGTTGCAGGCGGGCAATATCCTGGGTGAAGACATCGAGTTGGCGTTGGGACAGCAGCACGTTGTAGAAGGCCTTGCTCACATCGCTAACGGTGGCAATTTTTATGTTCACCGTGTTTTGCTCGGCGGCCCGCGAGTTGAAACGCTTGCTACGAGCGGCCAGATTTACATCGTTGTTGTAAATAACTTGCGTGCCGCTCAACCCCAGCGTAGTCACGTTGCGCACCCCCAACTGACGCGGCTCATTGAGGCCAGTCGTCACGTTGGGGAAGATGGTGAAGGGCAGCTGCAAATAGTGCTGCGCCGTGCCGGAAAAGCCCACCTGCGGTAGCCAAGCCGACAAGGCAATCTGATTGGAAGACCTAGTAATTTCTTGGTCAATGCGTGCCTGGCGTACCAGAGGCTGGTTGGTTAGCGCCTCGTTTAAGCATTGGGCCAGAGTGAATTCAGTGCCGTTTGCTTGTGGCAGAGTGGAGGATTGCGCCTGCAGCCACATTGGGGCAAGCAAAAGGAGACCAAGCAAAAGCCGGGGCATCCATGTCATTTGTTTCATATACTGGTGAAAGCAGCTACTACTTTACGTAACTGAACGGTAAGCGACTGAACAAGCCGCAAGGCAAACAAGAAAGCCGGTGTGATGGACACTGCCTACATGGGTAAGGCTGCATACGTAATAAGGCTTTCGGATGACGTCTGCCCTAGGCGGGGAGCAGGTGGGATTGGCGGAAGAGCGCAGGCGTACTATCCGAAGAGGGTGCAAGGCGGGTAAACAGGAATTCTTGCAAAAGGTTGTATGCCTAAGAAAAAAGAGCAGTTAAGAAACATGCCTAGTTCAGTTGAATCGCTCGTGAGCAGACAGTGGAATTTCCTTGTCTACCAGCTTCTTATAAAGAAATAATAGGATGATAATAAAGCCTTTAGTAAGTGTGTTTCTGCGCTGCTAGGAATAAGCAGCGCAATTTTTCTGCACAACGACTTGCTCTGCCTTAGCCCGTAAGAATTTGCGTGAATTGAACTAAGTGTCTCGCTTTTACGATACAGGCTAAATTTGGATACCAGTTCAGCTTCAAGTATCTATTGACACTAGCATTGCTGAAGAGGCTGCTTCTCTGCCGTAGGTAAACTTTCCAAGGTCTATGCTTTATCAGTATATTTGCAGCTTTGAAGTCATGAATGCGAGTGGCGACATATTTTAAAGAAATAAGGAGCAACGAAATCCTGATTTGTTTAATAATTATTTATCTGCTTACTTATTTCCTCGTCAAACAGTGTTTTTAAATGTCGGCTTCTTCTCTGGTTTCAATAATAATTCCAACCTATAATGCGGTTAAATATGTTCAGCAAACTGTAAATAGTTGCTTGGCGCAAACGCATGATTTAGTTGAAATTATTATTCAGGATGATTGCTCTAGTGATGGAACTTGGGAATTGCTCGGCAAGCTTTATTCTCAGGAACCTAAGGTAAAGCTTTTTAGAAACACCAAAAACTTAGGTATAGGTGACAACTGGAACGCAGCCTACTCGAAGGCAATTGGAGACTACCTTGTAATATTCAATGCCGATGATCTGATGCACCCAACGATGGTAGCCGGGTTTTTGTCGAAGTTCGATTCGGACTCTACACTTGATATTGTAACGGGTAAGTTTGAAATACTTGTAACAGAAACAAATAAAACATTTCTTTATCCAGACCACGTCGATTTGCGAGGCGGTGTAGTTGATGATTTATATTCGCAATTATTTTTTAAATCAGCTTTTCATTGGAACTTCAGCTTAGTTAAAAAAACTCTGCTAAAAAAAGTCGAGTTCAGTAACGGCGACTTGTTTTTGAATACGCAGGTATGTGATTATGAATTGTGGTATAGATGTTATCTAGCGGGCGCTAAGGTTTATTTCGATGATACAAAGATATGGGGCCACTACAGGAAGCATGAGTCCAACTCTTCTTCGAAGCCAAATGGCGAGTTGAGGAGCTTTTTAAAGGATTTTCTTAACTACCACCAAGCTAGTTTTAAAGAAAAAAGTGGTTTAGATTATACTAAAGTCCTTGCTAGAAGATTCTTGACTTTTTGTAATAACAGAAAGGATTTCGAGAAAGATGTGTTCTATTTATATGTGAAACGGATTACTCAAAGTATATTGTAGCCATGAGATTAAGAGGGTTTGGATTTGAGTTTAAAATATATCTGTGTAATTTCTTTATTTCCTATGTGCCCAGCCATACCATAAGATTGTTCTACTATAGGAAGGTTATGGGTTTTACTATTGGGAAAGGCAGTACTGTGCACCTGGGGTGTAAATTCAATACGCCAGATACCTTCCTAATGGGAGAAAATAGCACCATCAATCAGTTTTGCCGAATCGATAATAGAGGTGGTATTGCTATAGGGAATAATGTTTCTATATCTCCTTATGTGAAACTCATGACGGCAGATCATGACATGAATCACCCACAATGCGCGGGAAGGCAACTTGAAATAGCACTTGAAGATTACGTTTTTATTGGAGCCGATGCTATGTTATTAGGGGGAGTCCGAATGAGGAAGGGCTCTGTATTAGGAGCAAAATCACTCTTAACAAAGTCAACTGAACCTTTTGGAATTTATCTTGGTATGCCGGCCGTCCTTAAGAGTCAGCGCATTCAAAACTTGGATTATAATGCCTCATATGACAGATTATTCAATTAGATAGATAAAATGAATTTATTGCGAAACTATATTTTCTATTAATAGAAAATCATTATTTCTTGCTATCCTATTGCAAAATTTATTTTTCAGAGTTTGAATTATAAGCTAAGCTTAGTTCCTCTCAACAGGATAGTTAGCATTAGAGCATAATAGTTAGCGGGAATACGCGAGTAATGCTATCAATAGGCGTATAGCCTTGTAGCAACCACAACGTCGGTTATTCACAGTAGCCACCATTGCCACTGCGGGAAGACTTCCGGTAAGCCACAACATCCTGTAGATTAGCTTTCTAGAGAACCAGCGCCTTTTACTCCTTTACTCCCACAAAGCATTGGAGAGCTAAGTGTTTGAAGCGTATGAGATTGGCAATGCCATTTCACTTCCGAGTTGCATAAAAGCCATTACTGATGCAGCAAATAAGTGCGTTAATATGATATATAAATATTGATAACAGCCTTAAGAAAGAACAATCCGAAATAATAGAGGATATTTGTAGCAGAAAAATATGATAAATCTCTCGCAGGATTAGATATATAAAGGAAACCTCTGTATTATATTAAAAATAGTTATATGAAAACATATATAGATGCAAAAGTTAGCGTGTTTAAACACATAAGAGTACTAGATGAAGTCCTTGGCAACAAGCAAGTTTCCACTTCCTGGTATGTCTTTCAGTCATAGTCAAGTTTTTATGAGGACATCGGTTCAACGCATAGTGAAACATCCAAACTATGCGCGAGCATTGGAATGGGGAAGGCTGATTACAATCACTGGATCAGCACAGGTAGTCGTACAGGCGATAAGTTTCCTTTGTGGAATTTTGGTGATTCGCCTATTGCCCACACAAGAGTACGCACTCTATACTTTGGCTAACACGATGCTCGGGACTATGATCCTGCTGGCTGACGGTGGTATATCAACAGGGGTCCTCGCGCAGGGTGGGAAAGTGTGGCAGGACCGCGAGAAGCTTGGGACAGTGCTCGTCACTGGGCTCGACCTTCGAAAGAAATTTGCGATTGGTAGTCTGCTTATCGCGGCTCCTATATTAATCTGGCTTTTGCGGCATCATGGGGCCAGTTGGCTGATGTCAGCCCTGCTGTTGCTAGCTACAATTCCAACCTTTCTTACCGGGCTATCTAATACGCTACTAGAAACTGCGCCTAAACTGCGCCAAGACATCACACCTCTGCAAAAAAATCAGGTGGGAGTTAATATTGGCCGTCTAGCACTGCTTGTGCTAACGATGTTTATTTTCCCATGGGCTTTCATAGCTGTGTTAGCGGCAGGTCTGCCTCAGATTTGGGGAAATTACAGGCTCAAGAAGATTTCGGCCGGATACGCCGATCTCGCTCAAAAACCTGACCCCGCCATTCGGGCTGCCATCTTAAAAGTGGTAAAGCGAGTTTTGCCGGGAGCGGTCTACTATAGTGCTTCTGGTCAGATTACAGTATGGTTGATGTCTATTTTCGGCACGACTGCGGCTATTGCACAAATAGGCGCCTTGTCGAGGCTGTCAACGATGCTCAGTCTCTTTACCATGCTCTTGATGACCTTAGTAATACCTCGATTCGCCCGGTTGTCGGCTGATAAATCGGTGCTTCTTACGCGTTATTTCCAGATTCAGGCGGGGCTATTGGTTTTAAGTGTTTGCATTGTTGGGGCCGTATGGATGTTTCCTAGCCAAGTGCTGTGGATACTAGGTAAAAACTATTCAGGTCTGAATATCGAACTGGTTTTAAGTATAATAGGAAGTTGCCTCAGCTTAATTACTGGTATATCTTTTTCTTTGGTTTCAAGTCGGGGATGGGCAACTAATCCTGCCATAACAATATCTCTTGAAGTTGCTGCGGTGGTTATCGGTATTTTGTTAATTGATGTATCCACACTGAAAGGAGCACTTATTCTTAATATATTTATCGGATTAATGCAGGCGTTGCTTTATTTGATTTATGGAACACTTAAAATAACTAAATCCGAGCCGGTTGTGTCATAGCCATATTGGTAGAATTGTTGCAAAGGTTAGTTGCACGGTAATAGCAGGAGTTGAGATCTAGCGTTTCGTAGTATTCTGTTTGAAGTAGGATGCAATTAGAAAGTAATGTGCGGCGCCAAGTCAATGAGAAGAATAAACTCAGTCTTTATTTTCATACAGCTATTTATCTAATATTTATACTAGAAAATAGATTGCGGGTAGTATAAATATATAATATACTTTGTGTTATTTAATAACATGCCCGATGTATTACTATAAAATTTATATTATTTATGTTTTACGATGCTAAAAACAACTAGATCCGTTCTTAAATTAAAGAGTGAACAAAGTAGAAAAATGTCTTGGCTGATGAGAAAGTGTTGAGAAATGACCAATTTGTTTCAAATAAACTCAATGCTGATTCTAGTGTAGCTTTTATATTTGATTCTTATATTTTATTTCGCGTTTCTTATAAAAGAATTTTTCACTCTAAAATTTAATTAGCACATTGCATTAGGCATAAGGTAAGTATGAAAATAATTTTTGTTTGTGGTTCGTTGGAGCCTGGTCGTGATGGTGTTGGAGATTATACTAGGCGCCTAGCAGCCGAACTTATTCACCAAGGCCACCAAGTTGCTGCTTTAGCCCTGCACGACACGTATGTAGAGGCGGAGCTATCGGGTACGCAGGAAGCGGAGCAGGAGCAACTGCCTGTTCTGCGCATTCCAGCTTCTCACAGCAAAACGGCCCGTTTCGCTGCCGCTCAGCAATGGATAGACGCAATTGACCCGGAATGGCTGAGCCTACAGTACGTTGCGTTTTCATTTCAACCCAAAGGTCTGCCGTGGGGTCTGAGTGAATCATTAGCGCGCCTAGGCCGGGGAAGGCGCTGGCATATTATGTTTCACGAGTTATGGGTCGGTGTATTCATTGATGCACCGCTGAAGCACATAGTATGGGGGTGGGTCCAGAAACAGTTGATTAGGTCCATGGTGAAAACGCTGCAACCCGCCGCTATGCATACCCAGACCCGACTTTATCAGCTTCTGCTTAAGCGGCTCGGGTTCAAAGCCGATTACCTTCCCTTGTTTGCCAACATACCCGTTACGAGTAAGCATAAAAAACCCGCGTCAGTGCTTGAGGCCAATGGTTCAGGGAACTCCGTATCCATTGTTATATTCGGTACCATTCACCCTGATACGGCCATCGCGCAATTCGCTAAAGAAGTTTCTCAATTGGCTCGTACCAAGGGTACACAGTTTTCTCTGATTACCATTGGGCGCTGCGGCGCTAATTTGGAGCCATTTG
>NZ_CAXTBM010000081.1:0-20620 GCF_964242765.1 uncultured Hymenobacter sp. | reverse complement strand
GCCAGGCCCTCCAAGAATCGGAAAAACAACAAAAAGGCGGCAAACCGGGCCAGAAAGATGGCAAAGGGGAACAAGCTGGCGGCGGTACCGGGGAATTGAAAAAAATGATGGAACAAACCGAAACCGACCTCGTAAACAAACGGCTAACGGAGCAGACGGTCATGCGCCAGCGTCAAATCCTGACCCGCTTGCTCGAAGCCGAGAAATCGGCGCGGGAGCGGGACCAAGATGACAAGCGTGAAGCCCAAACCGCGCAGACCCATCCGCCCGTATTTCCTCCTGCCTTCGAGTTGTACAAACGTCAGAAAGACCGCCAAACCGAACTTCTTCGTACCGTACCTACCACCCTCACGCCCTATTACCAGCGGGAAGTCAGCGAATACTTCCAGAAAATGAAATAGCGTTGCTAAGTTTGCGCCCCGCCGTTCCTTACTATTTCCTATGAAGCAGGTTAAAATTCAGATTCCCTCGCTGGTCGAGAACATTCGTGTCGTGGAAAGTTTCATCGATAACTCGAAGGACACCTTCCATATCGAAGACGATATCTATGGCAATATCATGGTGGCAGTAACGGAAGCCGTGAACAATGCCATTCGCCACGGCAACAAGTTCGACAAAGACAAGAATGTGTACCTGTCGCTCTACGTGGATACCGACCGGGTGAAGTTTGAGGTGGAAGATGAAGGTCAGGGCTTTGACTACACCAATTTGATAGATCCTACGGCTCCCGAAAACCTGGAAAACCCCGGGGGCCGCGGCATTTTTCTGATTCGCCACCTCGCCGACGAAGTGGAGTTCAGCAAAGACGGCCGCAACGTACAGCTCACGTTCATGCTCTCCGCACCTTCCGAAGCAGCCGACGCAAGCGAGGATACCACTTCTTCCAGCTCTTATCAGGCATGATTCAGCACCCGCCCGGTACCGAACACGAAATGAACAGCGGCTTACCCCAAGAATCACACGAGTCGCATGGCATCGAGTTTCTGGTGGAAGATGTGCCGTTTGAGGTGGCTGATGCCGAGGCGCTAGGCTCTTGGATCGAGGAGGTGATAAAAGTGCACGAGTACGAACTGGTGCAGCTTACCTACATTTTTTGCTCTGACGAGTACCTGCACCGCGTGAACGTGGAGTACTTAGATCATGATACCTACACTGATGTTATCACCTTCGATAATGCCGATGATGCCGATATTATCGAGGGCGACATTTTCATATCGGTAGAGCGGGTGCGCGAAAACGCCCAGCAGTTAGGTATTCCCTTCATTGACGAGTTGCACCGCGTTATGATTCATGGGGTGTTGCACCTGTTAGGCTATGCCGATAAGGATTTAATCAGTCAGACAGCAATGCGGGCCAAAGAGGATTACTGCTTGTCCTTGCGCACGTTCTGAGTGAATTGCAGCCGACTTCTTGAAGCTGAGATAATTGAAAACGCCTGCCTAAACGCAGGCGTTTTTTTGTATACTGGTACTGAACTGCTAAGCCAGACTACTCATAGCAGCGCTTGTTGTTCCGGCGCGGGAGGAATCTAGATAAAGTCGTTGCACGGTTTGACTCAGATTCCTCTTGCGTCGGGACAACAACGGCCGTGGGTGGGTAGCTAAGTTAAAGCAGCCAGACAAGAGTGCCGAGAAAATTATCAGGTTAGAATCCCAATGTCCGCTACTCCTTTTCACATGCCCATGATCCGGGGCGAAGCGCTGGATTTTTATTTGAGCCAGGGATATTACCGGATGCACCAAGACCTGTTCACCTGCCGCTTTCTGCCCATCGACGGCGGATTGTACACGGTGCATTGGCTGCGGCTGCTAGTAGCTAATGTGCAGTATGGCCCCGAGCAGCGTCGTTTGTTGCGCTTAAACGAGCGGTTTTCGGTGCGTTTCCGGCCATTCCAACTCACCGCCGAATTAGAAGCCCTCTACACCCTGTACCGGCGCTCCATCACTTTTGATGCGCCCGACACGGTAGAGGAATTTTTATTGGCCGGTGCCACCCACAACATTTTCACCACCGAGGTAATCGAAATCCGGGACGGAGAGCAGCTCATTGCCGCCGGTATTTTCGACAATGGGGCCCGCAGCTTGGCCGGCATCATGAATTTCTACGACCCTGGCTACCGCCGACATAGCCTAGGCAAGTACCTGATGCTACTCAAAATCAGCCATGCCATTCGCCTGCAAAAGACCTACTACTACCCCGGCTACCTCGTTCACAACTATCCTAAATTCGACTACAAGCTGTTTCCCTGCCTGGCTGCTACCGAAGTATTCGACTGTCGGAGCAACCAGTGGCTGCCGTTTTCTTGGGAAGCAATAGCCTCTCAATCAGCTAATTTGCTAGCCGATTGGCAGGAAGAATACTTCGATGATGCCATGGAAGAGTAGGACCGCAGGCCATACAAAAGAGCAGCAGAGTGCCTATCTTTGCATATGTTCTGAGCGGGTTGGGTTTGAACTTTCTACGATTCCGACGGAAACGCCCGCCTATTTGCGGGCGTTTCGCATTGTAACACCAAGCTCCCGGCTTGGCGAGTCGTGGCTGATGTTGAACGACCTACGCAGCAACTGGTGTTGTTCCCAATATACTTACGCCTCGCCAAGCCAGAGCTTGGCGCCACTACCATGTTTCAGTTAGAAGAGTACGACGTTATTGTAGTAGGAGCGGGCCACGCCGGCTGTGAAGCCGCGGCGGCAGCTGCCAATTTGGGCTCCAAGGTCCTGCTCGTGACAATGAACATGAACACCATCGCGCAGATGTCGTGCAACCCGGCCATGGGCGGCGTGGCCAAGGGCCAGATTGTGCGCGAGGTAGACGCCCTCGGCGGCCAGTCGGGCATCATCACCGACAAAACGATGATTCAGTTTCGGATGCTGAACCGCTCGAAAGGCCCCGCCATGTGGAGCCCGCGCGCGCAGTCGGACCGGATGCGCTTCGCTGAAGAGTGGCGCCTCACGCTGGAGCAAACGCTGAACGTGGACTTCTGGCAAGAGGCCGTAATGGGCTTGCTAGTGGAAAACGACACGGTGGTAGGCATAAAAACGCAGCTTGGCATCGAGTTCCGCAGCAAAGCCGTGGTGCTCACCAACGGCACCTTTCTCAACGGCCTGATCCACATTGGCGAGAAAAACTTCGGGGGTGGCCGCGCTGCCGAGAGAGGTAGCACCGGCATTACCGAGCAGCTCAAGGAGCTTGGCTTCGAGGCGGGCCGGATGAAAACCGGCACCCCGCCCCGCGTGGACGGCCGCAGCCTCGACTACTCGAAAATGGAAGAGCAGCCTGGCGACGAGGTACCCAGCAAATTCAGCTACCTGCCCACGCCGCCGCTGGCCAAGCAGCGCCCGTGCTACATCACCTACACCAACGCCGAGGTGCACGAAATCCTGCGCGAAGGCTTCGAAAAGTCGCCGATGTTCCAGGGCCGCATCAAGGGCTTGGGGCCGCGCTATTGCCCTTCGGTGGAAGATAAAATCAACCGCTTTGCCGATAAGGACCGGCACCAGATTTTTGTGGAGCCCGAAGGCTGGAGCACGGTGGAAGTGTACGTGAATGGCTTTTCGAGCAGCCTGCCCGAGGACGTGCAATACCGCGCCCTCCGCAAAATTGCGGGCTTCGAAAGCGCCAAGATGTTTCGCCCTGGCTACGCCATCGAGTACGACTTTTTCCCGCCAACGCAGCTTAACCTTACGCTGGAAACCAAGCAAGTACGCAACCTCTACTTCGCGGGCCAGATCAACGGCACGACGGGCTACGAAGAAGCGGCTTGCCAAGGTTTGATGGCTGGCATCAATGCCCACAACCGCGTGCATGGCAAGGAGCCCTTCATCCTGAAACGGAGCGAAGCCTACATCGGGGTGCTCATCGACGACTTGGTGAACAAAGGCACCGACGAGCCCTACCGCATGTTCACGAGCCGCGCCGAGCACCGCATCCTGCTCCGCCAGGACAACGCCGACCTGCGCCTGACGCCGCTCGGCTATGCTCTCGGACTGGCCTCGGAAGAGCGCATGGAGTTGGTGCGCGAAAAGGAGCGTCAAACCGCCGAAGTGGTGGAAACGTTGAAGAGCTTTGCCATCGAGCCAACGGAAATCAATGGGTTGCTGGTAGAGCTAGGTTCGGCCACAATTACCGAGAAAACGCGCGCCATTAACCTGCTGCGCCGCCCTAGCATCGAGCTGTCTACGCTAACCGGTGTGCTGCCGGGCCTCACGCTGGCGCTGGCTCCCTACGGCCCCGAAGCATTGGAGCAGGCGGTGATTTTGGTGAAGTACGAAACTTACATCGAGAAGGAAAACCAACAAGCTATTCGGGCTGCCGAGTTAGAGAACTTCGTGATTCAGGGTCGGCTTGACTACAAAGCCATGCCGGCTCTTTCGCACGAAGCCCGCGAGAAACTGTTACGCGTGCAGCCCGAAACCATCGGCCAAGCGGCCCGCATCAGCGGCGTTTCGCCCGCCGATATTTCCGTGCTCATGGTGTACCTTGGCCGGTAATTCTAAGAATCGAGAAATCAGAACTGAGGACCGAGTGGCAGTATCAATGGCCACTCAGTTCTCAGTTCTGATTTCTCGATTCTCAGTTCTTAACTAAAAAACGGTGTCTTACGAACGATTAGAGAAATGCCCGGTTTGCGGCAAGACGGAGTTTCGCAACAAGCTGGTAGTTGAAGACAAATCAGTCAGCAAGGAAAGCTTCGCCATTCAGCAGTGCGAAGCATGCACCTTTCAGTTTACTAATCCCCGGCCCGACGCCGCCCATATTGGCCGCTACTACGAGTCCGACGATTATGTGTCGCACAACAGTGGGGCGGCAGGCGTTATCAACCAGGCCTACAAAGTTGCGCGGTTTTTCACGATGCGCCGCAAGGTGGCCATGCTCAACAACCTGGCGCCGCGCAAGGGCCGGTTGTTTGACTATGGCTGCGGCACCGGGCACTTTTTGGCGGCGGCCAAAAGCAACGGCTGGCAAATAGCTGGTTGGGAGCCCAATATCCGCGCCCGGGAAGAAGCTTCTGAGCGTGCCGGCCAGCCCGTTGGCACCGAGAGCTTGACTTCGTTTCCGAGTGGCAGCTTCGACGCTATTACACTCTGGCACGTGCTCGAACACGTGCACGAACTAAACGAGACGCTGCAACAACTCATCCGCTTGCTGAAGCCTGATGGCGTGCTGCTGATTGCCGTACCCAACGTAGACAGCCTCGATGCCCAGCATTACCGCCAGGATTGGGCTGCCTACGATGTGCCGCGGCATCTCTATCATTTCAGCGCGAAAACCATGACGCAGCTGCTCAAAAAGCATAAGCTCACGGTGTTGAAAACGTTGCCTTTGTCGTTGGATGCTTACTACGTGAGCCTGCTCAGCGAAAAGCACCGGGCCGAACGCGGCGGCGGGCTTCTATCGGTGTTAGCGGCCGGGTATAAGTCCAACCAGTATGCTGCGCAACATGAGGGGCAATACTCCAGCTTGATCTACGTGGCCGCCAAACGCTGATTGAAATGAGTCTGCCGGTTGTTTGCGTGTTGGGTTCATTGCTGGTCGTATGGCTGGCAGTTCCTGTACGTGCTGATAGGGTGGGGGAGACCTTGTCGTTGGTAAATACAGCAGGTGCCGCTGGCCCCGCCCCGTATACGCTTCCGGTAGTTTCGCACGTTGCTATTAGTCTGTTGCCCGACACTACCCGCCCAGCTTCTCCTGATACCACGCGCCGACCAGCCCTTGTTCCCGATACAACCACCGTGTCGGACGACGAAGATAAACCAACCCGCAAAACCACTTTATTGACAGTACTGGTCATTACCGTGCTGACTATTTCCACGCTCTTGCTTTATAATGTCCGTTCGCGCTAATCTTTTATTTCTGCTGGCTGCCGGTGCCGGCTTGGTTGGCTGTGCTTCTATTAGTTCGCCTACAGGCGGTGAGAAGGATATTGTTCCGCCCACGCTGGAAAGCTCAACGCCCCCCGATGGCACCCGGAACTACAAAGGACAAGTGGTGCGGCTAGTCTTTTCGGAGTCGGTGCAACTCAAGGATCTTAGCAAGAACCTTATTATCTCGCCGGCTTTGCCTGAAGACAATCCCTACAAGCTGCGCGAAGACCGCACTTCTATTTCTTTGCTCTTCGACAAGCCGCTCGACCCGAACACTACCTATTCCTTTAACTTCGGCAACGCCGTCAGCGACATTACGGAAAGCAACCTGGCTTCCAATGTGCAGGTAAGCTTTAGTACGGGAGCCGTGCTTGACTCGGGGGCAGTGCGGGGCACCGTGCGGGATTTGCTGACCAACAAGCCTGCTGATGCTGTTTCGGTGTTGCTATACCCGGAATCCGATACGGCCGGCGTGCGCCGGGGCCGGCCCTACTACCTGGCGCGGGCCGACAAAAACGGCGCGTACAGCTTGCGCAACCTGAAAGCGGGCCGCTACCGCCTCTACGGCCTCGCCGACAAAAACCAGAACACCCGCCTCGACGAAGGCGAAAAGATTGCCTACCTGCCCGACTTCCTCACCATCGGCTCCAAGCCCGACTCGGTACAACTGCTGCTGGTCCGGCCCGATGCCCGTCGGCCGGTTATTGGCAGTCGTCAGGGTTCCTATTCGCAGTTCCAAATAAGCTATGGGGAAGGCCTTCGCTCGGCCGTTCTTGCCCCAATAGGTGCCGCCTCTACGCCGCAGCTCACCGAAGCCGTTCAACTCGCTGAGCAAGGACGCAGCGTAATCCTGTGTCGTACGCCGGCTTTGCGCGAGGGCCGCTATTTGTTGGCCGCCACCGACAGTGCCGGCAACGTGTCGCGCGATACCGTGAACGTGAAGTTCCCAGGTACGGCACCCACCAAGCGGGGCCCCGTGTATACGGTGGAAGGTTCGTCGCGGGAAGTATACCGGCAGGGGCAAGTTCAGTTCACGTTCACGGAGCCCGTACGCGTGGCGCCCGGCAAGCCCTTTGCCGTATTGCAGGAAGACTCTGTAGCGGCCCGCCGCCCGCTCACGTTGCCGGTTAATGGCACGCTTAGCTCCGACCGCACCAAACTGACGGTGCTGCTAGACACCAAAGCCAAGAACACCATAACGTTGCGCCTCGATACGCTCAACCTAACCACCATTACCGGCCAGCGCCTTGGAGCTAAGCCTTTGCGTCTGCGCGTAACTGACCAGGCCTCGTACGGTAGTCTTGCCGGCACCATCGAAACCAAATATAAACGCTACGAAGTGCAGCTTCTCGATGCCCAAGGCAAAGTAGTTACCTCGCTGGACTCGCCTAAGGGCCCCTTCCGCTTCGACCGCCTAGCTCCGGCCATCTACACCTTCCGGGTTCTGATTGATGCCGACGCTGACGGCCGCTGGCGTGGCGGTGACCCTAATCTGTTGGTACCCGCCGAACCTGTCTACCTGTCACCTAAGTCGGAACAAGTGCGAGCTGGTTTTGAAATAGAGGCTATTCGCCTGGCTTTCTAGCCTAAAGACCAAGTACAAACGCCAAGCTCATTTGCTGCGCCCCCTCCCAACGGTTACGTTGCTTTGGAAGTGCTTAGCAGATGAGCTTGGCGTTTGTGCTTGGTTGATAAGCTCATGCCATGCTTCAAACCAAACCTGCTTTCCTGTCCTTTAAGTTACTTGAAGTAACTTAAAACCGTGTCAGTTAGCTGGAATTGGCGTTTTACCGATTTTCCTAACCGAGCTTTGGCTTTGTGGCTGTTGAGAAATACGACCAAAACCAGCTTTCCTAGTCCGAAATACCAAGGTTTCCACATGAGGCAAGGCAGTTTCCAGTTACTAGGGGCATTTTCAAGTGCTTATCCACACCGAATCCACAGGTTTATCCACTTGCTGATGCTTGCTGGCCGTAATCTGTGGATAACACGCGGGAAACGTGGGGATAATGCGTGCAAAAAAATAGGATAAGTTTTTTTGCGTGTCAGGTGTGAGTAACAGCACCATTTTCCCACCCTGTCGTTGTGGACAAGAGTGGATAAGTATCCCTCTTTAAAAGCCCTATCCACATCCCCGATAATTGTGGATTGTGGATTAGTGGATAAGCTCTGTGGATTGTTAAGAATCCAGTTAAGTTCCTGTTTATCAACGATATGATATGCACATACCCTGTTGATAGACGGTGCATAAACCCAGTTCTATGCACAAGTTATCCGGGGTGTGGATTACTTTTTTTTATTGTCCACTTATGAACAGCCCTAACGACAGGGATTAAAAAGATTCTTTAAATAAAACTCTTTTAAAAAGTTATTAACTGTGTGGACAACCGGGCCGGCTTCAAAAAAGTGAAGCCGCTGGCGTACGCTCGGGTGGAGAATGAGCCCTACAACTGGCGCGAACCTAAAGAATCGGCAAAAGGCACGGGGCAGAACCGGCTATCTTATTCTTTGAATGGTGCGTATACGGCCAATACCCGCCTTGTTTCTATGCCTTTTGATTACGCCCTCGATTTTGGCACAGTGGATTTTCGGGCCCACCCCGAACTCTACCGCGTGGGCAAGGGCGAGCAGGGCGTGTTGCTGGTACAGCCTTACAAAGGGGAAATTCTGCCCCACTGGCGCTTCCGAACTCCCGCAGTGGCACAGGAGTCGGCCGACACAATTTATCAGCTGTTTGAAGCCTATTTAAAGGCCGATGACTTTGTTGGCGCCGATATGGCCCGCAAGTTTCTGCAAATGGGTTTCACCCGGGCCCGGCGCTACGCCAACCACCGCGGCGGCAAGAAATATGATGGTCCCGTTCCCGATGACAAGAAAGGGCAAAGCGGGGCCCACGGCCGCTCTGAGTTGCCCCGCTCTCCCGAAGATGCCGAGAAGGCCGAGGCTGCGGCCATTTTCAAGCTTAAGTGGGATCAAGCCAAGCAGCACTCCGACTACCAGCACCAGATGGCCAATTTTAAGGCCCGTTACGGGAAGTGAAACCCGTTTGGCTACCTTTAAGCACTCCTTCCACACTCTTTCCACCACAACCATCATGAACACTAACCAGCAACCTTCTAGTACCGAAGAAAACGAAATCATTCTTGGTACCGGAATGGGCCCTCTCCGTTTTGGGGCAACCATGGACGAAGTTCGGGCTCTAATGGGTGAACCCGAAGAAATTGAAGAATCAGAAGAAGAAGAAGAATTCGAGCACCAAGCCTGGAACTACCTCGAAGAAGGGTACTCCCTTTATTTCGACCGGGAAGACGACTACCGGTTAAGTTGCATCGAAACCGACCACCCCGGTATGCGCCTTTTTGGAGAGCCTATTCACGGCAAGTCTCCGGACCGGATTCAGGAGCTAATGCGCCAGCACGGCTACGAAGCCAGCGAGGTTGAAAAGATGGATACCGGCGAAATGCGTGTTTCTTACGAAAAAGAAATGATTGATCTTTACTTCGATGAGGATGAGCTTCAGTTCGTTAATTTCGGTGTCTTCATTTCAGAAGATCTAGACGTGCAATGGCCTGCTTAGCGCCTACTTATCCACAAAACAACAGGTATGGGCTGTGGATAAGTGGATAACTGCTTGATTTATCAAGTATTGTACTTCGCATATATCAATTAAGTGATTAGTTATCCCCAATTCGAGTCTCGATCTGGGAATAAAGTGCATAAAAAAGCCGCTCTGGCATAGAGCGGCTTTTTGCATTTATACAAGACCTTTGGTTCGGCCTATCTAGCTGATAGAAGAAAGACACAGACTTCTACTTACCCCAAAATTGCTCGGAACAACAAAAACAAGCCGCCGGATAGCGCCATTGTCACCGGCAAGGTAAGCACCCAAGCCAGCGCAATATTACGCACCATTTGGGGGTTCAAATTCTTGATTCCTCGGTTAGCTACCATGGAACCAGCAATAGCCGACGACAGCACGTGCGTGGTGGACGAGGGCAAATCGTAAGCAGTGGAAACACCTATCATGGTGGCCGCTATCAGTTCCGACGATGCACCTTGGGCGTACGTCAGGTGCTCCTTACCGATACGTTCCCCAATGGTCGTCACGATGCGCTGCCAGCCAATCATGGTGCCTAGCCCCAGCGAAACCGACACGATGAGCAGCACCCAAGTAGGAGCATAATCGGTGAACGTGCGCATGTTTTTGAGCGAACTGTCGAGCGAGGAACGGTCGGCGGCGCTCAAGCTCACTTTCTCACTGCCCTGAATTTTCTTGGCCTGGTTGCTGAGCAGCAGGATGGCTTTGCGAATCTGAAAACGCGCGTTTTGGGGAAGTTGGGCAACTTCCGTCTTACCAGCAAAGATTGAATCC
Organism: uncultured Hymenobacter sp.; assembly: GCF_964242765.1. Lineage (NCBI taxonomy): Bacteria > Pseudomonadati > Bacteroidota > Cytophagia > Cytophagales > Hymenobacteraceae > Hymenobacter > uncultured Hymenobacter sp. Next base: position 10,384 of record NZ_CAXTBM010000081.1, on the reverse strand, counting down.
AGCGAATTGGTATGCAGGCGGATATTGGCTACCGCCGTGCGGTCATCAGCACTTAAGTCGGCCGGATTCACTTTTTGCATCACCTGCTCGACCTTCACCAGTGAATCGCGCATGTCGAGCGGGTTCTTGGTGTGGTCGAGGGCGAAGAAGGTAGGCACGATACCGATTAGAATGAGCATCACCAACCCTACGCCTTTCTGGCCGTCGTTGGAACCATGGAAGTAACTAACAAGTGTACAAGTAGTTACCAGAACCAAGCGTATCCAAAGGGGCGGCGGCTTGCGCTTGTGCGGCTCCTTGAAGATGGTTTTGTTGCCAACAAAGCGCTTCAGCAAAAACATCATAATGATGGTAAGCGTGAAGCCGAATAGCGGGCCGATAAGCAGGGCCAGGCCTGTTTCGCCGGCTTTACTCCAGTTTACGGCCGCATTGCGTGTACCAGGGAGCAGCGTGAAGGCAATTCCTACGCCCAGGATACTACCGATTAGGGCGTGGGAGGAAGACGAAGGTAGGCCGTAATACCACGTACCCACGTTCCAAATAATGGCCGCCAAAATAAGGGCTCCTACCATAGCAATGCCATGATACACGTTTTGGTCAACGAGGCTTTCAACGGGCAGCAAGTACACGATACCCATCGCCACGCCAATACCGCCCGTCAGTACGCCAATAAAGTTCCAGAAAGCCGACCAGATAACAGCCACCCACGGCCGCAGGGCGTTGGTATAGATAACGGTGGCCACGGCATTGGCCGTGTCATGGAAACCGTTGACAAATTCAAATGCGCAGGCTGCCAGCAAACAAACAATAAGCAGAATCAGCACATGAGGCTCCAAGCCAAGCATAAAAGGAAATTTGGTGGAAATTAGATTTCAACAATCAAAGGTAGGATTGCCCTAAGGCGGCGCAAGATTATGAAATTGTTACGGGAGACCTGGAAATTACCCTGGCGCAGTCGCTAAACGCAGGCAACTGCCAGAGGTTAAAGCAAACAGACTGGACCGCTAGCAGCGTATCGGAGAAAGAAGCTCCGTGGACATTCCTTGGCTTTCGTCCAACTCAAGCTTCGCAGCCTACCAAGCTTATACTACTTTTGCCCCACGCAGAAAGTGAAGCGCAAGCAAAGCGAAGGAAGTAGTTAAGAGAAATGCCGGCCTTCAGCGTGAATCCTTGTCATTGGTAGCCTCCTTGCTTGTTTCCCCTTTTATATTCTGTGAATTCCACTCTCGACTCTTCACTCTCCTACGTTTATGAGCAACGCCCCACAAAAAGCCGCCGAAACGGCGGAAAATACCTTGGCCGACATTGTGTCGCACGCGAAAGAATACGGCTTCGTATTTCCGTCCAGTGAAATCTACGACGGCTTAGCCGCCGTGTACGACTACGGCCCGAACGGCGTGGAGCTCAAAAACAACCTTAAGCAACTCTGGTGGCGGGCCATGACCCAGCTCAACCAGAACGTAGTGGGTATTGATGCGGCCATCTTCATGCATCCGCTCACTTGGAAAGCGTCCGGCCACGTCGATGGCTTCTCGGACCCCATGATTGATAACCTCGACAGCAAGAAGCGCTACCGCGCCGACGTGCTGTTGGAGGAGAAAGCCGCCGAATACGAGAAGAGTGGCGAAAAAGAGCGCGCCGATGCCCTGCTAGCCGAAATGGGCCGCCTGCTCACGGCTGAAGACCTAGCGGGTGTCCGCCAGCTAATTACCGACGAGAAGATCCTGTGCCCGGTTTCGAAGACGGGCAACTGGACCGAGGTGCGCCAGTTCAACCTGATGTTTTCCACGCAAGTGGGCGCCGTGGCCGGCGATTCGAGCTTGATTTATCTGCGGCCCGAAACGGCGCAGGGCATTTTTGTCAATTTCCTGAACGTGCAGAAGTCGGCGCGCCAGAAGGTGCCGTTTGGCATTGCGCAGATTGGTAAAGCGTTCCGCAACGAGATTGTGGCCCGGCAGTTCATTTTCCGCATGCGGGAGTTCGAGCAAATGGAGATGCAATTCTTTGTTAGACCGGGCACCGAAGGCGAGTGGTACCAGCACTGGAAGCAAACCCGCCGCCGCTGGCACGAGGCCCTGGGCCTGCCCACCGACAAGCTGCGCTTCCACGACCACGACAAACTCGCGCACTACGCCAAAGCCGCCGTGGATATCGAGTACGAATTCCCGTTCGGCTTCAAGGAAATCGAAGGCATCCACTCCCGCTCCGACTTCGACCTGACGCAACACCAAGCGCTAAGCCGCAAAAAGCAAAATTACTTCGACAACGACCTCAACCCCGAAACCGGCAAGCCCTACGGCAACTACGTGCCTTTCGTGGTGGAAACGTCGGTGGGTGCCGACCGGCTGTTTTTGGCTACGCTCTGCCAGGCGTTCGTGGAAGAAACTATTACGGAAGGGGAGGGCGAGTTGCAGCAAACCAAAACCCGCAAGCTGCTGAAGCTGCACCCCGCCGTAGCGCCCGTGAAAGCCGCCATCTTCCCGCTGGTGAAGAAAGACGGCTTGCCCGACAAAGCCAACGAAATCTATAACAGCCTGCGCCACGATTTCCGGTTGGTGGTAGAGGAAAAGGATTCTATCGGAACACGCTACACCCGCCAAGACCTCATTGGCACGCCTTTCTGCATTGCCGTCGACCATCAGACGCTAGAAGACAACACCGTAACCGTACGCCACCGCGACTCGCGCGAGCAGACCCGGATGCCTATCTCGGAACTTCGTAGCTACATCGGCGAAGCCGTTAGCTTCTCGCGCATATTCGAGAAGCTATAGGCTACGCTTGTTTCACCTAAGTAGTAAAAGAAAAGACCTTGACGCAAGTCAAGGCCTTTTCTTTTGTATGTGGATAACTCAGTTGCTGCTAAGCCAATCGGAGGCTTCGCGGCGTGAGGTGAAGTAATTGAACTCCACTTGAGCTGGTGGAAGGGTCGCGGAGCTGGCCGCCAGAATATTACCGATCTGGTATTGGTACTGCTTTTCTGACACTACCGCCGCAATGAACAACGAGCGGTCGGGGTGAGAAAGTAAAACTTCCGTCAGCGGTTCTATAATATGCTCGGATTCGTCGGTCGGGGGAGCGTTACGCTTCAGATCCAGCAACAGCTTAGTTACGTTGTGCTTCAGCATTTTCTCTAGCGCTTTTTGATAGGCTGTCCGAAACGAAATAGACAGACGCGTAGCGCTATAGCTGAGGTAGAGCGTATCAGAAGCTGAGTGATAAATGAGGGACGCTTCTGGCGTGTTGAAAAGAGTCATTCAGAGTGGAAAACTTATGTATCGGCATAATGCAATGAATAGGATTTGCAAAACACTGATGTGCTGTCTATTAAACTTTATCTTCCATAGAAAGTTGCCTTTGCCTAAAAAATACTTATCTGATGCAGGAAACTCCTTGACCTCAAGCGTAATGGGAAGGCCTGCTTACGCAGCATAGAGTCCGATAAGCTGCTAAGGGTTGCTTACCTTTGCTGCATTTTAGCAGCCTATGTGGAGTAAACTAGCCCTGTTCGTCATCAAAAACCGGCGGATTCTAATCCTGCTACTGGCCGCCCTGACGGTGTTCATGGGCTGGCAAGCACGCAAAGTGGAAATGACCTATGACTTCGCCCAGGTGGTCAGTCCCGACGACCCGGACATGGTGTATTTTCAGCAGTTCAAGCGCACCTTCGGCGAAGACGGCAACGTGTTCGTGCTCGGCATGCAGGATAGCAGCGTCTACGAACTGGGCAACTTCAACGAGCTTCGCTCCCTTACCGACACGCTTGGCAAGGTGCAGGGCGTGAGCGGGGTACTGAGCGTGACGCGCCTGCCGCGCCTCGAGAAAGACACGGCTACTAGCACCTTCCGGGCGCTGCCCATCTTCCGCCGAGCGCCCCAGAGCCAAGTGGAACTCGACTCGCTGATGCGGGTGGTGAACGCGCAGGAGTTCTACAAAGGCCAGCTCATCAGTCCAACCACCGGCGCCACGCTGCTGGCCCTCACCCTCGACCCCAAGTTCCTGAACTCTTCGAAACGGGAGGGAGTGATGCAGGAAATCCTGGGCCACGCTGACCGGTTTCAGCAGAAAACCGGCATCAAGATGCATTATGCGGGCCTGCCCTACGTGCGCGCCACCATGACCACCAAAGTAGCCGCCGAAATGAAGCTTTTCGTGGGGCTAACGGTAGTTATGATGGCCATTACGCTGTTTATGTTCTTCCGCACATGGTCGGCGGTGGTGTTTCCGCTCCTGATTGTGCTGGTAGTGGTGGTGTGGTGCGTGGGCAGCATGGTGCTCATGGGCTACAAAATCAACCTACTTACGGGGCTGATTCCGAGCATTATCATCGTTATTGGCATTCCGAACTGCACCTATCTGCTCAGCCGCTACCACTATGACTACCGCAAATCCGGCAACCAAGTGCTGGCTATGGCGCGGGTAGTGCGCAAGATTGGCCTCGTGACGTTGATGAACAACACCACCACGGCCATTGGCTTTGTGGTGTTCTGCTTCACCAACATTGCCATTCTCTACCAGTTTGGCATGGTAGCCACCATCAACATTTTTGTGGCCTTTGCGGTGTCGTTTATCATGATGCCGATAGTGTTTACCTACCTGCCGCCGCCCACGCCCAAGCAGCTCCGGCACCTCGAAGCCAAGCCGCTCACCAAGCTGTTGGAGTTCTTCGACTACTTGGTATTGGAGCGCCGCCAAACGGTGTACATAGCCGCCGCCGTGCTGATTGTGCTGGCCTCGTTTGGGGTAAGCAAGGTGCGGTCGGTGTCGTACATGGTTGATGACTTGCCCAAGGATTCGTCGGTTAATTCCGATTTGAAGTTCTTCGAGCAGCACTTCAACGGCGTGATGCCGCTGGAAATGGTGGTGGATACGGGCAAGAAAAAGGGCATTCTGAAGCTGAAGAATCTAGAGAAAATTGACCGGCTCGAGAAGTTCCTGCGCACCCAACCCGAACTCACCACGCCCGTCAGCATCGTCACGTTCCTGAAGGCCAGTACCCAGGCGTTCTACAACGGCAACCCCGACTACTACCGCCTGCCCGACAATTCCGAAAAGAATTACGTGCTTAGCTACCTGGCCCGTTCGCAGTCGGCCAACGAGGGCGGCAGCGGCCAGATGATGCAGAAACTACTCCGCTCCTTCACCGATTCCACTGGTCAGCGCGCCCGCATTTCCCTGAAGATTGCCGACATCGGCTCGCACAACCTCGATACCCTACTGGCCCGGAAGATTCAGCCGGAAATCAAGCAGATTTTCAATGGTACGGGCATGGATGTGAAGTTGACTGGCACCACTATCCTGTTTACCAAAGGCAACGAGTACCTGATTGGTATGCTCAAAGAGAGCCTACTTATTGCCTTTGGGCTAGTAGGGTTGGTAGTATTGCTGCTGTTCCGGAGCATACGGGCGGTGTTCTTCACGCTGCTACCCAACTTCTTCACGCTGCTGCTCACTGGCGGCATCATGGGTTACTTCGGTATCCCACTTAAGCCCAGCACAGCCCTGATATTCAGCATAGCCCTTGGTATAGATGGCGACAACAGTATTCACTTGCTAGCGAAGTTCCGGCAGGAAATGGCCATCAACGGGCAGCGCGTGCAGGCCGCCATCAGCACCACGCTCAGCGAGGCCGGTACCAGCATGATTTACACCAGCATTGTATTGTTTCTGGGCTTTTCGGTGTTTGCTTTCTCGGAGTTTGGCGGCACCAAGGCCTTGGGCTTGTTGATGTCGGCTAGCTTGCTGATTACCAACTTCTCGAACCTGATTCTGTTGCCTGCCTTGCTGGTTACCTTCGAACATGGCAAAGACGAAACCATCGACCAGTCATCTATTCGCCACTATGACGACGAGTACCACGAGGAAGACGATGATTTCGAGTTGAATCTGAACCGGATGCAGGTGCAGCCCCGCAACCAGTTGTCCTAGCTCTAGTTGCCTCACCCTTAGCCCCTCTCCCAAAAGGAGAGGGGAACTAGACCTAAAATCTAGTGTCTAGGCTAAGTGAGAAACTAAAAGTTTACTTCTAAAATCTAAAAATTAGTCCCCCCTCTCTTTTGGAGAGGGGGCTAGGGGGTGAGGCCCCCGCCAGCACAATGAACTACCCCGAATACAAGCAGCCGCTCAACTACGGCCAAGTTGGTACCGATATCCTGGCTTGGTGGAAGCAGAACGGCATCTTTGAGAAGAGCGTGAGTTCCCGCGAAGGGCAGCCAACGTTCGTGTTTTATGAAGGCCCGCCGTCGGCCAACGGGGCCCCCGGCATCCATCACGTCATGGCCCGGACGGTGAAGGATATCTTCTGCCGGTACCAGACCTTGCTCGGCAAGCAGGTGAACCGCAAAGGCGGCTGGGACACCCACGGCCTGCCCATCGAGTTGCAAGTCGAGAAGGAGCTGGGTATCACGAAAGAGGATATCGGCAAGAAAATTAGCATCGAGGAATACAACCAGCGCTGCCGCGAAACCGTGATGCGCTTCAAAGCGCAGTGGGACGACCTTACCGAGAAAATGGGCTATTGGGTGGACCTCGACGACCCCTATATCACCTTCGAGCCCGAGTACATTGAAAGCTGCTGGGCGCTGCTCAAGAAGCTTTACGACAAGGGCCTGCTCTACAAAGGCTACACCATCCAGCCGTACTCGCCGGCCGCCGGCACGGGCTTGTCTTCGCACGAACTCAACCAGCCCGGCACTTACCGCGACGTGAAAGACACGACCATCGTGGCGCAGTTCAAGGTGAAGCGCGACGAAAAGTCGGAAAAGCTGTTTGCGGGTCCATCTTGGTTAATCGAAAACACTGACGTGTTTATCCTAGCTTGGACAACCACTCCTTGGACCCTGCCCGGCAACACGGGTTTGGCAGTCGGGAAGAACATTCCATATGTAGTTGTTCGCACTATCAATCCTTACACAAAAAAGCACATCCGGGTTGTTTTAGCGAAAGCTCGAGTTAAAAGCTACTTCTCTGAATTTACTGAAATAGGTAAATCTACCCCTTCAACTTATTCAGACTGGGGAAGTGAAACAAGGCAAATTCCTTGGGAAGTCGAAGCCGAATTCAAAGGTTCTGACTTGGTGGGCATCCACTACGAGCGGTTGTTCGGCCAAGACAAAGGCTTCCCCTCGTTTGAAGGTGATGAGCGGGCGTTCCGCGTTATTGCCGGCGACTTCGTGACCACCGAGGACGGTACGGGTATCGTGCACATTTCGCCCACGTTCGGCGCCGACGACTTCAAGGTCGCGCAGCTCAATGATATTCCCGCGCTAATTGTCATGGATGCGGAGGGCAAGCCAACGCCTATCGTAGACCGGACGGGCCGTTACGTGCCACAAATGGGTGAGTTCGGTGGCCGTTGGGTAAAGAACTACGATGGGCACGACGAAACCGGCTCCGACTACAAAACCCTCGATGAAAGCATTGCCATCCGCATGAAAGGCGACGGCACAGCCTTCAAAGTGGAGAAGTACGAGCACACCTACCCGCACTGCTGGCGCACCGACAAGCCGGTGCTCTACTACCCGCTGGATTCGTGGTTTATCAAGACTACGGCGGTGAAAGACCGGCTCATCGAACTCAACAAGACCATTAACTGGCAGCCCGCCAGCACCGGCACCGGTCGCTTCGGCAACTGGCTGGAAAACCTGGTGGACTGGAACCTGAGCCGCTCGCGCTATTGGGGCACGCCGCTGCCTATCTGGCGCACGCAGGATGGCACCGAGGAAATCTGCATCGGCAGCATTGCGGAGTTGCGTCAGGAAATCGACAAGGCCGTGGCCGCCGAGGTGATGACCCACAACCCGATTCCGGAAGGCGCAACCGTGGACCTGCACCGGCCCTACGTGGACGATATTTTCCTCGTTTCGCCGAGCGGCCAACCCATGTACCGGGAGCCCGACCTCATCGACGTGTGGTTTGATTCCGGCGCAATGCCGTACGCGCAGTGGCACTATCCGCTCGAAAACGGCGAGAAGTTCAAAAAGAATTTCCCCGCTGATTTCATTGCCGAGGGTGTCGACCAAACCCGTGGCTGGTTCTTCACGCTGCACGCGCTAGGCGTGATGCTGGAAGACTCGGTGGCCTTCAAAAATGTGATGGCCAACGGCCTCGTGCTCGACAAGAACGGCAACAAGATGAGCAAGCGCCTCGGCAACGCCGTGGACCCGTTTGCTACCATCCAGCAGTTCGGCCCCGACGCTACGCGCTGGTACATGATTGCCAACGCGCAGCCTTGGGACAACCTCAAGTTCGACCTCGCCGGCATCACGGAGGTGCAGCGCCGCTTCTTCGGCACGCTCTTCAACACCTACTCGTTCTACGCCCTCTACGCCAACCTCGACGGCTTCCAGGCACGCGAATTCGACCGGGTGCCGCACGCCGATCTAAGCGAATTGGACCGCTGGATTCTGAGTAAACTTCAGTCGCTGATCGTGGAAGTGCGCGGCTATTATGATGGGTACGACCCCACGAAGGCCGCCCGCGCCATCCAGGATTTCGTGACCGATCAGCTTTCCAACTGGCACGTGCGCCTCTCGCGCCGCCGCTTCTGGAAGGGCGAACTGACCACCGACAAGCGCGCCGCTTACGAAACGCTCCAGGAATGCTTGGTAGTGGTTTCGCAGCTCATGGCTCCTATTGCGCCCTTCTTCGCGGAGTGGCTCTACAAGAACATGACCGACGGCATGCGCGAAGAAGCCGTGGCTGAAAACACGCCGCTGGCACCCGAATCGGTGCATCTCACGCTGCTTGTGCAGGCCGATGAAACCCGCATCGACAAGGCGCTGGAGGAGCGGATGGAACTGGCGCAGCGCATTTCTTCGCTCACCCACTCCCTGCGGAAGAAGTCGGTGCTGAAGGTGCGCCAGCCGTTGCAGCGCATCCTGGTGCCGGTACTGAACGACTCGACGCGCGAGCAGGTAGCCAAAGTGGAAGACCTGATTTGCGCCGAGGTGAACGTGAAGCACGTGGAGTTCCTCGACGATACCAGCGGCGTGCTGGTGAAGTCGGTGAAGCCCAACTTCAAGCGCCTTGGTCAGCAGTACGGTGCCCGTTTGAAAGCCGTGGGTGCCCGCATCCAGCAGATGACCGCCGAGGAAATTAGCACCCTCGAGAAGACCGGCCAGCTTGCCGTAGAAGTCGATGGCCAACCCATCACGCTGGCTCCCGACGATGTGGAAATCCGCTCCGAGGACATCCCCGGTTGGCTGGTCGCCTCCGACGGTCCGCTCACCGTGGCCCTCGACGTGACCCTAACCGACGAACTGCGCCACGAAGGAGTAGCCCGCGAGCTAGTGAACCGCCTCCAAAACCTGCGCAAAGACAGCGGCCTGGAAGTGCAAGACAAAATCCGCGTCACGCTGGCCTCTGGTCAGGCGGGCCTGGAAGCTGCCGTGCAGTCATTCGGCGATTATATCCGGGGCGAAATCCAGGCGGTAGCGCTGGACTTTGCGGCGGATGTGAACGGCGGCTCGGTGCTGGAATTCGATGAGTATAAGGTGCCGGTGCAACTAGAAGTTGCAAACGGCTGAAACTGAAGTGCCAACCGATTCTTACAAAAGGTCGGTTGGCACATGGCCGTCCAAACCCGCGGCCAAGGCGTATGTATTCGTCTAAATCCCATTGATTCCAGCTTAAAACGGCACAAACAGCCCCTCGAAACATATACCAACGGCGCAGAAGATAAGGCCCGCCTCGGGGCAGCGAAGTCTAAAATTCCGCGTCACTTTGTGCTAGGATGGGAGGGAGGTTAGAATACTGCTTTTCTGTCAGTCTTTCACCCCACTTCTAACCTCTTGCTTCTCACCCGTACCTATGAAATATTGGAAATACTATTTGGTGGCGCTGCTGGTCATTGCCATTGATCAGCTCTCGAAGTGGGCTGTGCACACGTACATGCAGCCCGGTATGCCCGGCGAAGTCCCGGTTTTCGGCGACTGGTTTAAGCTGCACTACACCCTGAATCCGGGTATGGCCTTCGGCTTTGAGCTGCCGCCGCCTTATGGTAAAGTTGTCCTTACGGTTTTCCGAATTGTGGCCGTAACGGGCATTAGCTATTACATCTATCGGCTCTGGAAGGAGCGGGCGCCCCAAGGTTTGCTGATCTGCATTGCCCTGATTTTAGGTGGCGCCATCGGCAACCTGATCGACTCGATTTTCTACGGTATCATCTACGACAACGCACCCTTTGGCGTGCCTACGCCGTGGCTGCACGGCCAAGTGATTGACATGCTGTTTGTCGATTTCCCGGATGGTTTCTTCCCCATTTCCTGGCCGCTGGTAGGTGGAAAAGTCATTCCCGACTTCCCCATCTTCAACATCGCCGACTCCTCTATTTTCATCGGGGTAGCTCTGATCCTGCTCAACCAAACTCGTTTCTACGGCCATCAGT
>NZ_CAXTBM010000080.1:0-21255 GCF_964242765.1 uncultured Hymenobacter sp. | reverse complement strand
GCAAGAGGCAGAGCACGAGCAGTGGCCAGCGGTAGGGCAGGGACATAGGAGGAGATGGAGGGGGGCAGGCCTAGTTGTTGAGCGCGCCCGCGGTAACCCACTTTTGCAATAAAGCTAAATCACAGTCGGAAAGCTTGGCGCCATCTTTAGGCATTTGAGCGAAGCCGGGCATGTGATTGACCACCCCTAGCAGTTGACCAGTGTCCGCCCGCCGTTTGAGTTCGGCGAAGTCTTCTAGATTCACCCCGCCCGTCAAAAGAGTGGGGTTGTGGCAACTGCGGCAATTGCGGTCGAGCAAAGGTGAAATCGACAAGCTATACGACACGATAGCTGGTGTCTGACAAGGTATTTTAGGCGCCAGCTCTTCTACGTTGTCGTAACTACAGCCAGCAGAGATAGCTAAAAAGAAAAGAGAACACCAACGGGTAAAAAGGTTCATCATTAAAATAGTATTTAAAAATCTCTTTGACAAAGCATTACAATGTCACAGTAGAAGTAGATAGAGTGATAAATAGTACCACAAGCAAAACCAGAGAGAAAGGCCACCTAGCCTTGATAACTGATTAATAAACTTCTTGGAGTAGTATGATTATTATTTTTAAACATTGTTAGCAAGAATTCTTAGAAGCGAGTTATCACTATTCAGTGGTAAACACGTTTTCTGGCACTAAATCTATTACCCTAACGTATCAGCGAACAAAGCATAAAAACCACTTTTGCTAAGCTTTGCTTGTCATCTATTAAAACTTAACACTATAGTTGTACTTTATTGTCGTAATAAAAAGTTGTATCCGGTACTAACTACACATAAGTGCAAAATAAAATCATTTTGAAAAGCAAAAAACGAAATTTGTAAAGTGATAAACGTATTCTGAACTTTTATTCTTAATTATAAGATATAATTTGTATAATATCAAGAATATAATGTTATTATTTCTTTGAGCTTCCTTGTTCTCAATAACAGGTCAATAGTATATGTGACTTACGAAAAAATAAAAATGTCGGATTGACTACCCTACAAATTAAGGTTTTTGGAGTATAACAATGGTCTGCAGTTCAAATATACATTTGTAATATGTTATATATAATATATGAATAAATGCAGAAATAATTAAAATAATTTTAATTATTATAAGAATTTTCTCGTTCAATAGTCAATGCCGAATGACCTGATTCTATTGTACTCTGTATTTATTCGTACCGTTGTTCCATATATCAAACATAGAACATCATCTCGATTTTTAACGTCTGTTTTCGTCCAATTAAGTTCCTGTCAAGATGAATAGCTTATATGACTCGTCTAAGATAAATTCATTTGTCTAAAACTAAGATTTTTGTCCCATTAAGGGAATAAGCACAGTAATCGGTTGTATATTTTAGATGCACATGAGTATAAGTAAAGCTATATAATATCGTAGGGCGTTGAAAGGAACTCAGTTCATGATATATAATTTTACTTATAAAACATTGATTTATTATTTTGCGGTTACATGTGCATGCACAAGAACAAACTCAGTAAATCAGTTCAGTTACGTAGCTATTTTAGAACAAATGTATCTAACACGTTGAAACGCATCAAATTTCACTAAACTACGCTTTACATAAGGGAGCGTAGCCTAAAAGAAGTTGATGTGCTTTCAATAGTATAACTGAATTGCTTAAAGAGATACTAAGCAGAAAACCAAAAGCTAAAGCATGAATGCTTATCACCCAAGCGACTTTATGTTGCCTAACATATGTTGCCTGTGACGATTTTGCTCAGAAGTATCTTCTATCTCAGTAACGGTTTTCATTACTGGATTTTTGCTATCAGGACACCAAGAGCATAGTAAACTCCAGTCTGTATCACAACTTGCTCACAGCTTAACAGGCTTTAAACCTTGCTAAAATCCTAAAAAGAGATGATTAGTGGGCATTGATATATTGTAGACAACTTTAAACTAAGCCTGACGTGACGCAGTGCAAAGGTTCACGTCCACGGTATTATTAGTGTGTAGCGCCTCACCCGTATCCATCTTGAGTCACCGAAAAAGGTTACAATGGTTAACAGCTAGCGAAACAGGTTCTTATCGGCCCAGAATGTACCAAATGGTAGTAGCGACACAACAATTGTTAAAAACGTTTTTCGGAAAGGCCACTTGAGCTGGAAGCTTATTACAGCAACAAGCCCTACATACAATACAAACAGAAGCCCGTGTGCCATGCCTAGTATGCGTACTGCCTGTGGTAAACCAGCTATGTATTTAAGAGGTATTGCAACACCTATTAAAAACAAAAACGAAATTCCTTCCAAGAAACCGACAACACGTAGAAACCCAAGTGGGGAATTGAATAAGCGGGTAGACATAATTTCACATGAAATCAAACAATGTGGCAATAGACATTCCTTTCATCTATTTATTGTTCGAAGGCCGCAAGTATGTGAGATAAAATTCGGTTTAAATACTGATTCAATGCCTTAGCGAATAGCAAAGTAAGGGGAGTCTAGCTTAGTCTCTAGGGTTGGACCTGTATGTACTAAACCATCTAAATCAACTTGTAGCAGTCGGTAATGCACTGATCCTGCTGCCGGCGTAGCGTCCACGAATGCATGATGGCGAGGAGTTACTGCCATTGGGTCGCCGAGAACTTGTGCTATTTCTTTGAACGCAGCTTGCCCAACTTGTCGCTCTACAACAAAATAAGCACAGGCGAGCTCCTCATTAGTTTCCCATTCTAGGCGCTGGGTAGTACCCTCTGCCAGTACAGAAAAGTGCCGAAGTTCCAACTTGGTTTCCGGGATACTCTCTAAAGAAGCCCGGGCGTTTTCATGGATATTAACGCATGCAGTGCTTAAAGTAACCAATGAAATTGCGCATAATACGTGAGGTAACAACGGCAGCGAAAGAGAAAAAGTCATATAGCGATTTTGCAACTATCAAATAATAGTTCAATATAAGGCTAGCTTTTCGGATTAATCAATAGGAGGTGCCAACTAAAATGTTCAAAGTATATAACTCTATACTTATTCTTAGGTGAATGCTACTTAGCTTATTCTTTGAGTAAACTGTATCATAAATACCGCAGTAAGAGATATGAGTGGGAGACAATACAAGACCTAGAAAAAGCTTTGTATCAATTGTTCTAATTCTGATAGCTCATCTGCTGTGTTCGAGTTCCGCATGGGGGCTATATGAATGTATGCAACGAAACACCAAGGATCCATGAACAACAGGTGTTGAAATGGGACCACGCTCGTTAGGGCATGTAGGCTCATAATCTTTAACTGAAGCATTCAGTTGCTAGCTGGAAAGTCCAAAAGCAGCAGTTCGCCCCATCCGCTCGCACAAGGCGAATGCAAACGTAAGTCTGGCTAAGAATAAGGGAAGTCAAAACAATTAAGACAGTCTTACCTTAGTGCACTACCTATTTAGATAAGACCACTCCAATCACTCGGATAACCTCTGGAGAACTACAATCAGCCGCATTAGCAACATGAAGCTAGTTCACTTTCCATATTTCCGTTGTCATTCACTATTGGCTTACGCTGGTAACCGTATTATTGGTAGCAGCCTATTAGTGCTAGTTTCCTTAATGCTAATTAGCCAAGGACCTGCGGCCTTTGCGCAGGAAAACCGCGGCTACAAAATCTACCAGTTTCCGGCGAATATGATTCCACGCGTAGATGGCCAAACTGACGACTGGGCTAGTTTCCCTAGTGAGTACGTGGTAGGCACCGACCAGTTATGGGACGATTCGAAACACTACCCCGCACCAGATCCAACTAATCTCGACGTAAAGGTACGAGTAGCGTGGATAAAGGGATTAAACCGCCTTTATTTCTTGTATGAGGCATATGATGACTATTGGGATTTTACCCTGCCAGGCTTACATAATGACACGTTTGAACTTGTTGTGGACGGTGACCTTTCAGGTGGCCCGCTAATTGCCGAGCAGCATCCCAACCAAGCGCTTCCGCTTTGGGACAGATTTGTGTCTTTTCATGGCGTGCACGCGCAGAATTATCACATTTTCACGCCGGCTGTGGGCAAAGATTGGGCTTTGGCCTGGGGCAGTCAGCCTTGGATCAAGCGCTTACCTTATGCCAATATCGCCTACTCCTATAAGTTCAAGCCAGGTGGTCCAGGCAAATTGATTGCCGAATTCTGGATTACTCCTTTCGACTATGCCGGGGCAGAAGGACCAGAACGTGCCGTCGAATCTGTGCTGGCTGATCACAAAAAAATAGGGCTAACCTGGGCGGTAATTGATTACGACAACGTACTGGATGAAACCAAAAAAGGCTTCTGGAATCTATCGAAAAATCACAAAATGTACGGTAATTCCAGCTTAGGCACTATTTTCACTCTTATGCCACTGGCCGTTAAAGATCAGCCGCAACTGCAAGCCCAGTGGTCGTTTTTGATTACTGATATGGCAAAGCGGCAAGTAACGTTCCGCGATGAAAGCCAGGGTACTGTTACGCGCTGGCACTGGGACTTTGGCGACGGCACAACATCTAATGAACCCAGTCCAATACACCACTACCAGAAAGCTGGTAATTATATCGTTGTGCTGTCTGTGGTTGGGCCAGCTGGCAACTCGCGCATGGCGAAGGTATGGGAGGTGGTCCTCAAATGAAGTGGCGGTTGGCAACCAAGCAGACAAATGGGAACTTCTCAAGCCAAGGAAATGAGTGATGAGTTTGCTGAATTCAATAGTCCCAAAGTAAATTTAGTTGAGGCTTAGGTGAAAGCAACGTGATTCTCTTGCCATTAGGCGCTTACCAAACTCTTAGACTGTGGCCTAATAGGCTGGCAAAGAAAGCTTGCTGAGGCTTGTTACGCTTGGTACTAGCGTAATAAGTGCCACTACTGAAGAATATAGCTTCTCCTGAAATGGGCTCTGTGTGTCCTGGTAAGCATAGCTTGGCGAAGTAGTTCTATGCCTTGCTCAGCACGGGAGCTCATAAATAGGAACAGGTCAGCGCTGAAATTTGCAAGGATATAATAGATTCGTTCTATCTACACAATAATAAACTACTGTATTTCAACTATTTACAGAAATACGTGTTAGATTTATTACTTTGTTTATATTTGCTACACTATACACTTCTTATTTCTGTGCTGCATGGCTATTGCTACTTGCGATGATTTGAGTGCTCCCTTTTCGGATAACCATACGTGGCGGACTTGGGCTGAAAAGCGCCTTGCTGACTTGGAACGGGCACTTGCAGCAGCTCAAACACAAGTACAGCTTCACGAAGCGCGGTTCACTGAATTGCTGGAAGCCTTACCTGGTCACGTCGTGTTCACGAGTGCGGCGGGCCAAGTTGAGGCAGCAAACTCGTCTGGCCGCGAATGGTTGACTTCAGCAGGGAATAATGAATCAGATGCAGACTCCGCCCAGGTCCTGCAACACCATTTCCAGAACCCAGCCGCTTTTCAAGCTAACGCGGAGGCCGTACGGACAGCGAAACAATCAGTTTACAATCAGGAGCTAACATCGATAAATGGGCAAGCCCTGCGCTGGGACTACCTCGTGCTTGGCAACAGCTCAGGGCACATGCACTGGTTCCAGGAACGGGTGCTAGATCCTACGCACGCGCTGCTAGCCTGCCATCCGCAGCCAGTGCTACACCTTTCCGCTGCCGGGCAGGTGCAGTACGCCAATGCTGCGGCAACGGCCCTGCTAGGCGAGTTAGCGCAGGAATTGCCTCAACCTAATGATTCTCTATTGTTTCTGTTGCGGGCCGTCTCAGCTACCAATAATCCTGGCCAGCAGGAATTGCAGGCAGCAGGCCGGCACTACCACGCAACTGTTGTTGTCGTTGAGGCCAGCACCCACGTATACTTAACGGATATCACAGCCTTGCGCCGCGCAGAAGCCGCGCAGCATGCACAACAGAATTTCTACGAAACCATTCTTCATGAACTCCCAGTGGAGGTAGCTGTTTTCGACACTTCTCATTGCTACCGTTTCGTCAATGCCCGTAGTATCGACGACCCGGACCTGCAAACTTGGGTTATCGGCCAAGATGATTTCAGCTATTGTGCCTACCGGCAACGCCCCCGCGAGCTAGCTGTGCAACGGCGGCAACGCTTCGAGCAAGCTGTACGGACCCGGACGGAGGCCATGTGGGAAGAAACAGAAACAACCGTGGACGGCCTGCGGTATATGCAGCGACATTACCGACCGGTATTCGCCACGGATGGTTCGTTGCAGATGGTAGTAGGCATGGGTATGGACGTTACGGAACGCCGGCAGGCAGAAAAGCAACTCGTCGACCAGCGGGAGTTCTACGAGTTCGCGCTCGATCAACTACCGTGCGATGTGGGAGTTTTCGACGACCAGTTTCAGTACCTATACGTTAACGCTAGCGGAATTAAGGACCCCGTCGTGCGCAAATGGGTGATAGGCAAAGACAACTTTGCTTATTTTGCTCGTAACAACCGTCCCGTGGCGATGGCCCAGGAGAGACACGAGCGCCTAGAACAAGCAGTGCGCGAACGTCGCCTTGTGACATATGAGGAGGCTTTTGTTCGGCCTGACGGAATTCGGCATCAGTATCGGTGCTTGCAACCCGTATTTCATGCAGATGGCTCTCTGCATCTAATCTTGGGCTATGGCCTGGACGTGACCGACCGGGTAGCCACCGAACAAGCATTACGCCACGCCAAGCTGGCGGCCGAATCCGCTGTGCGCGCCCGCGAGATTTTCCTGGCTAATATGAGCCACGAAATTCGCACGCCAATGAATGCTATTCTGGGTATGAGCCAGTTGCTGGCCAAAACCCTGCTTACGCCTACCCAAGCCAGCTACCAGCAGGCTATCAGCACCTCGGCAGAAAACCTGCTAGTCATTATCAACGATATTCTAGACCTCTCGAAGCTGGAAGCCGGCAAGATGGTGCTCGAGCAAGTTGGCTTCGCGCCAACCCAGTTGCTGGCGCAGGTCGAGCAGACCTTGCATTACAAAGCTGCGGAAGCCGGGCTGTCTTTGCTTACACAGATTGGCTCGCAGTTGCCGGCTGTGCTGCTAGGCGACCCGTACCGCATCACGCAGGTGTTGCTGAATTTGGCAGGTAATGCCATTAAATTCACTGAAAAAGGGCAGGTCGTCGTTTCGTGCGATATAGTAAGCGTAGACGACGAAAAAGGCGCGGTGGACGTACTGTTTCAGGTAACCGACACCGGTGTTGGTATTGATCCTGCCTTTTTGGCGCGTATATTCCAAGAGTTCAGCCAAGAGGATGCGTCGGTGACACGCAAGTTCGGTGGCACGGGCCTGGGGCTTTCCATTTGCCGCAACTTAGTGAAGTTGATGGGCAGTGATTTGCAGGTAACAAGTGAAAAGCAGCAGGGAACGATGGTGCAGTTTCGTTTGCGCCTGCCAGTAGGCACGGCGCACGACTTGTTGCCCCAAGCACTGCTGCCGGCCGACAGCCCCGTCCGCCAAGAATTGCGACACAAACATGTGCTGCTTGTGGAAGACAACCACTTCAATCGGCAGATTGCCAAAACCTTCTTGCAACAGGCGCAGGTGAAGGTAACTGAAGCCGAGCACGGCGCGCAAGCGGTTGAATTGGCCCAGGATCAACCATTCGATCTGATCCTGATGGACATTCAAATGCCGATCCTCGACGGCTATGCCGCAACGGCTGTTCTGCGGCAGCAACTACACTTAACCACGCCCATCATTGCCCTTACCGCCAATGCCATCAAGGGTGAACGGGAGAAATGTTTGGCGGCGGGAATGAATGCCTACCTAACCAAACCATTCAAGGAAGCAGAACTGCTGCAAGTGGTGAGTGACTGGATTTTGCCGCACGTTGTAGTGCCTGTCTCAACCCCTACGGCCGTTATAAAGATGCTCCCAACCGCTGCCCTTTATGAGGTCGACGAGTTGTTGCAGGCTGGCCAAGGCGACCATACTTTCGTCGCTTTTATGCTGGAAACCTTCATAGAAAGCAGCGAAGAAATGTTGCTGGCCCTGGCCCAAGGCCTACAGGAGCAGGACATAAAACAATTGAGAAGTGCGGCGCACACGCTCAAACCAAGCTTGGCGCATCTACACATCTGGCACCTTCTCCCCCTTGTAACGCAGCTTGATCAGTGGGAGGAAGAATTTCAGAAAGAGGCTTTAACTACGTTGGTGACCACCATTACGCAGCATTTACGAGAAGTTATAAACCACATGCAAGCTGCTTTGGCACTGCAACCAACTTCTGTCGCCAACTGAAGTTTCAAGCAACTTGGCAAGGCAGCGCTACCAGTGGCTGAAAACGGGGCTATTCCAGAATTTGATAGCCGATGGGCTTGAAGGCGTAATTGTTCGACATTTCGGCCGAACAAGCTGTCATTCCGATCAACAAATCGGTTTTGGCTTCTAGCACAACGTAGTCCCCAGCTTTGCTTTTGGGAGGAAGCACGTCAACTTTTCCCGTTTCCCCATCCACGGTTACGTGCATAAAGATGTTGAAGCAAATTGGAATAGCGTCGGGGCTGATGCCATACTCCTGTAGCGCCTCGCAGAGGTTGCCGAAGCACCCACGGTGCGGATGCGCGTGCCCATAAATGATGCGGAACGTGTCGGCACTACAGGGCGTGAGCAGAAAGTCATGACGACCTACAGTATCCTCGACCAACTCGAACATGATGTTGCTGCGGTTGGAGTAGAACGGGTGGCCCTTGGTAAGGAAGATCGTCTCGGCATAATCGATGGTCCGCCCCGAGGAGAGGTATTCGGCTTTGTCGTCGAGGTTATAGCAGATGAAGTCGGATACCTGCTCGCCTTCGATGTCTACCACCTTCAGTTGCTGGCCTTTGCGCAAAATAAAGGCGGTACCGCTACGCGGCGGAATAATGGTTAACTGATCCATGTTGGCTTAAAAAAGGACATTTCCAGGCTTGGTCGTACGCCTTACCGCTGTATTGGTAAGCTTCCGAGGAGTTACCGTAATCCTGCAACATCGGGTTGATGGAGCCGGAGTAAGCTACGTCGCGGGTCCGAATGATATTGCGGATACTATCATAGCGGCCATTGGTCCGGATTTGCTCGAATTGGGCATGAGCGTTGAACACGAGCGTTGGGTACGTGAATCGCCGAGCCGGCCGGGAGCTGCCAGGGTGCAACCCAATCACGAAGAAGGCTTCCTCTTTGAGACTGAAGCTGAAGTCGGGCGAGGAAGGGTCGGCCACTACCCGTCGGTCGTAGCCATAGCGCTGGGCATCGAGGTTGGAAAGGGCTTGCAGGCGCTGCCAGAATAGTTCTTCAAACAGCGCTTCGTTGGGCATTGTTGGTCCCTTGAAGATGATAGAGGCACTGTGATACAACTTATCAGACTCCCGGTAAGTATCCACAAAATCGTAAATGAACTCCAGAATGGCGGCATCATCCTTGGGGCAAGCCAAGTGGTCGACCACCAAGTACTTCAACTGCTGCGTGGTAAGCGCGGTTTTGGCGGCTACGCAAGGAAATTCCTTCTTATTTATAAAAGAAAGATATTCTTCGCTATATATAGTTGTTTGAACGTCAAGCATGTGGGAATTCTTGTTGTAAGGAGAAGCCAGGAATAATTAAAAATTCCTGATTCAGTATTACGCAAGAATCTCGACTAGTGTTGACGAGGTAGCATTACTCTTGATAACCTCGTCATTACTCCCGTCTGCTTCAGCTTCAGGAGCGGAAGCAGACAGCAAGCAACCCCAAACGCTTAGCTAGACAGTATTTACTTGTCAGTGCTACGTACGAGCTACAACTAAAATTGTAGCAATCGAGCACCTGAATGAGTGCTTTTTAGGTGGTAATTATCGTAAAATCATGTACAAAAAGAGTGCGGCAAGTAGGAGCAAAGTTGTAGCCTCTTCCTCTTCCTCTTTCGGCATGAGCTACCGCTCACATTACTTAGGGCTACAACAGTTGCCTCAACGGCTATAGAGCTAGGCAAGCAAACCACCTGGAACCAAGGTCGGCTGTAGCATGCCTTGCTACTAAAAATACTTGAGGTATTCACACAGGCTGCTCGGGGGAGTACACCGGCAACCGCGGGTAGTATAGTACAGATACGGCGCAGAAAGGGCATCTATACTAAGCTCAGCTACTCCTCCAGGTCGATAAAGAAGGTGGTGCCCTCGTTTTCTTGGCTTTCCAGCCAAATTTTGCCTTGGTGTTGCTCTACAATTTGCTTGGTGATAAACAACCCCAGGCCCGTGGTGGTGTCGCCGTAGAGGCCAGGCCGGGAGGCCGAGCTAAACTTGTCGAAAACACGGGGCTGCAACGCCTCCGGAATGCCTAGTCCGGTGTCGTGCACTACTAGTCGGGTACGGCCTTCGTGCTGTTGCAGCGTGACGAGAATTTTTCCGTTGGCCGGCGTAAATTTCAGGGCATTGGTGATAAGGTTGTCGACAATGCGGCCAAATTTATCGGCGTGAATATTGGCATAGACGGGCTTTTCAGGCAAATTCAGCACTAAATGGATGCCTTTTTCTTGCGCCGAAACCCGGAACACGCCTAACTGCTCATCCAGGAAGGCGCCCAGATCAATGCGGTACTTTTCCAGCCGGGTTGCTTCCAGTTGTCCGAGGAAAAGTACATCCTTCAGCAGCGTATTGGCTTTCGCGCAGTCTCGCTCAATTAGGGTTAGCAAGTGCTGCACCTCCTGCAAGGCCGTGCTTGGCGCAATGTCTTGCACGGATGGGTTAGCTCGCAGCATATCAACCATCATTACGATGTTGTTGATTGGGCTTTTCAAATCGTGCGCTGCTAGCTGCAGGATGGTTTCCTGCGTGTCGTAGAGGCGTTGATTTTGAATCTCTAGTTTTTTGCGCTCGGCAATGTTTTCGAGTGTGGTGTAGCCGAGTTCCCCCTCCCCGTCGGGAAATAGCACCGACGTAACCTGACACCAGAACGAAGTCTGGTCTTGGCGTACTAAACAAGTTTCCAGCGTAAAACTAGGGGCTTTGTGGGCCCATAGCTGCTCTTGCAGCCTTTGCCAGTCGTCGAGGTGGTCGGGGTGAGTGAAATCTTGAATGCGTCGGCCCACCACTTGGTCGGGATGCTCGAAGCCGAGCATAGTGGCCAAGGCCTGGTTGGCTTGGCGAATGGTTAGGTCGGGGGCAATAATTTTCTGGCCTAGCGGTGAGTTTTCGAATACAGTGCGGAACCGGTCTTGGCTGTGCTGGTACCGCTGTTCAGAGGCTCGTTGCTTGAGAGCGTCAACTTTCTCTTGATGCAGGCGAGTATTTTCCTGTTCAAGAAACCGCTCGCGCTTAGTATGGTCTCCCGTGGGGGTGGGGGAGGAAATATCGGAGGCCATAAATTAAATAAGCTTGAGGTGGATCACCTAACAAGATACGACTTAACCCGGCGGAAACCGAGAGAGTCCGTTTCCTTCAAAGCAAGCGAGTAGCAGCGGTAGGGGGTGGCATCAGTCTAAGCCCTCAAACAAATTGCTCGTGGGGTGAGATAAAACGGGGCTTAGATCGAAAACTTGCCTGCTTCTTAGAACGGCTTTCCCACGAGTTTACGCGTAAAAATCAGAAGCTACACTACATTTTTATTCCTGTTACGCCGGAACTGGCTTGCTTTGCCTTGTCCTATCTCTCGAGTTATGCTTCCTCCTCCCACTTTGTTGTCTGCCGTTGCCCCTGCTGAAGATCTTCTCCGCGACCTGCTAGCCGTTTCCCTCACGGGCGTCATCCTCTACACTCCCGTTTATGACTTAACGGGCGAGCTTATCGATTTCAACTTCGTTTACTTGAATCCAACGGCCCAGCGCATGATGGGCATGCCTGAGCAACCTACAGTTACGCATCTGCAACAGTGGCCCCACAGCAAGGAGCATGGTACCTTCGCCTTCCACGTCGAGGCCTTTGTGAGCGGCGAACCCCAGGAGTTTAATATCAACTACCAGGCCGACGGCTACGACAACTACTACCGCTTGGCGGCGCGCCGCACGGGTCAGGGCCTACTGGTGAGCTTCACCGATACGGCTGACCAACCGCGCGCGCCCGTCGAACTGGCCCTGCGCGAAAGCCAGGCCCGCGAGCAAGCGGCGCGTGCCGAAGCCGAGCAGCAGCGAGCAGACCTACAGCGCCTTTTCGAGCAAGCTCCCGTTGCCATTTGCATCTTTCGAGGGCCCGATTTTGTAGTGGAACTAGCCAACCCCGCCCTGACGGCTATTTGGCGGCACTTGGCGCCGTCGGTAGCTTACCCTTATTTTGCGACTATGCCCGAAACAAGTGGTCCGGGCCTGGAATCCGTGCTGACGAGCGTACTACACACTGGGGAGCCCTACTTTTTGCGCGAGATGCCTGTCACCTTACCTTCTTCGTCCGCGGGGCCGCTAGATCAGGGCTATTTCAATTTTAGTTTTCACCCGCTGCGCGACGCGCAGGGGCAAACGACCGGCATAGTTGCGGCTGGTACCGAGGTTACGGAACAAGTGCGGGCGCGTCAGCAGGTCGAGCAATTCAATCAGGAACTGGAAGTTCGGGTAATGGAGCGCACCGAGCAGTTGGAACTGGCCCTGACTGAAGCCCGGCGGCAAGGCCTGCGGCTGGCCCAGCAACAAGACTTGCTCCAGCAAATCTTAGGGCAGGTACCTGCAGCTATTGCCACTTTAGAAGGCCCCGAGCACCGTTATACCTTCTTCAATGCAGGTTACTATGCGCTGTCCGGTCAGCGGGCGCAGCAGGGGCGAACCGTTGGGGAAGTTTTGCCGGAACTGGTAACCCAAGGTCTTGTAAAGCGGCTGGATGAGGTGTACGCTACCGGTAAGCCTCGCCAGGGGCAGGCAATGCCTATTCAGTTGTATGACGCGGTGACGGGCCGGCCGGAACAACGGTATCTTGACTTTATCTACCAACCGCTGCTCGACGGACAAGCCCAGCCCCATGGCATCCTGGCTTTCCTCGTCGATGTGACGGAGCAGGTACAAAGTCGTCAGCAAGCCGAGACGCTGCAAGCCCAGGTACTGGCGGCTACGCAGCGCCAAGTGCAGGAGCGCGAAAACCTCTATCATATTTTTGCTCAAACTCCGGCCGCTATCTGCATTCAGCGGGGCCCCGAGCACCGGTATGAATACGTTAATGAAGCCTACGAGCAGTTTTTCCCGGAGCGGCAGCTACTTGGGCGTACGGTGAGCGAGGCGCTTCCCGAAACGGTGGATAGCGGCATTCTAGCCCTGCTCGACCACGTGTATCAAACCGGTGAAACCTACTTCGGCTACGAGCTGCCCTTACTTCTAGCGCAGCCCGCCGGGCCCGCCCGGCAGATGTACTTCACCTTCACGTATCAAGCTTACCGCGAAAATGGCGAGATAGTAGGCATTTCCACCTTCGCCCACGACGTAACCAACCAGGTGCTAGCCCACCAAGAGCGGGAGGCGCAGCAGCGCCAGTTGCACGACTTGTTTATGCAAGCGCCGGCTCCCATCGTCATCTTAGATGGCCCGGATTTGGTATATCAGCTTGTTAATCCGGCCTATCAACTCATCTTCCCTGGCCGCGAATTGCTGCACAAGCCCGTAGTAGAGGCCTTGCCTGAATTGGTGGGTGCCGACATTTTCAATGAGTTGCAGCGCGTGTACGCTACGGGTGAAACCTACGTGGCGCACGAGTTGCCCTTGCAGTTGGCCCGTCGTACGGGCGGCGCTTTGGAGTCAATTTACTGTACTTTCATTTACCAGGCCCGCCGCAACGCGCACGGCGCCATTGATGGTGTCTTGGCGTTTGCGCACGAAGTCACCGACCAGGTGTTGGCCCGGCGCGTGGTGGATGAAAGTGAGCAGCGGCTCCGTTTGCTTACCGATGCCCTTCCCGTACTTATTGGCTACCTCGACCGGGAAGAGAAATACCAGTTTGTCAATCAGGCTTACGAATCTTGGTTCAACCAGTCTCCCGCCAGCCTGCTCGGCCGGCCGGTGCGCGATGTTATCGGGGAAGTGGCGTATAGCCGGGTGCAAGGCTACATTGAGCTTGCCTTGACTGGCGAGCCGGTGCAATTTGACGCCGAAATGCCGTACCGCTTGGATTTCACGCGCTACATCCGCACGAGTTACGTGCCGGACATTCAAATGGGACAGGTAGTAGGATTTTACACGCTGGTTGTGGACACCACGCCGCAGGTGGAAGCACAGCGGGAATTAGAACAAAGTCGGCGTAAAGCGCTGGCGCTAGCCGAGGAGTTGACGGTTGCCAATGAGCAACTCATACGCACCAATGTGGATCTAGACAACTTTATCTATACCGCTTCGCACGACCTGAAGGCGCCTATCTCCAACATCGAAGGCCTGCTCTATTTGCTTCGCGACGAGCTGCCCGCCGACGCTCAGCAGCAAAACGTGCAGAATATGCTGGCGCTCATGCTGGGTTCGGTGGAACGCTTCAAACGTACGATCAGTCATCTGACGGACGTATCGAAGCTACAAAAGGAACACGCCCCAGTTACCACGTCCGTGAATTTGGCGGCTGTAGTGGAAGATGTGTGCCAGGATTTAGCGCCGCTCATCCAGGAGACTGGCGCCAACCTTCGCATCGACCTCACCAACTTCCCCCCAGTGCAGTTCTCGGAGAAGAATTTGCGCAGTGTGGTGTACAACCTGCTCAGCAATGCTCTCAAATACCGCTCGCCCGCCCGGCGGCCGCACGTGGATGTACGGGCGCACGTGCGGGCGGACTACACGGTGCTGGAAGTGCACGACAATGGCTTGGGTATTGACGTAGCGCATTTGCCCAAGCTCTTTACGATGTTTCAGCGGTTTCACACGCATGTGGACGGGACCGGCATCGGGCTGTACATGGTCAAGCGCATGGTGGAAAACGCGGGCGGACGCTTGGAGGTGCATAGCCAACTCGGCGCCGGCACCACGTTTTTCGTCTACCTGCCGCATACAGAACCGAGCCTAGCCAGCATCAAGTAGATAAGCTAAGAACATGTCTTCAGTAGGTAGAGTAGGGGAGCTTATCGTAGATACAGGCTCCTTTACACGTGCGAGAATACTTTTCAAAGCTTGTTTAAGCGTACCTGAATTTGATAGGCTAGCTCTTGCTCTGATATGCGGCGGCTAGCTGTACTATTTTCTTGATGCGGGCCGCTAAGACGGTGTGGTCCTGGCTATCCTTGAACAGCTTGGAACCCATTCCGACCACGCTTACTCCTGCTTCAAACCACGCGCGCAGGTTCTCTTCTGTAGGTTCTACCCCTCCCGTTACCATAATTTTCACGTTGGGCATCGGGGCGAGCACCGCCCGCACATAGTCGGGGCCTACGATACTGCCAGGGAATATCTTTACCAATGCAGCTCCTAGCCGGGTCGCGTGGAAAATTTCGTTGGGCGTTAGCGCGCTAGGAATCCAGGGTACATCGTAATGGCGGCAAACTGCAGCTACGTCGGCAGTGGTGATGGGCTGCACTACAAAGTCGGTTCCCGCCTCCAGAAAGACTTCTGCTTCCTTGGCGTTGTAAATGGTGCCACTTCCCAGCAATAAATCGGGATAATGCGCGCTGACATGCTCACGCAACTTAGTGAATACGGCAAAGGTATTTGCCCCTCGATTGGCAAATTCAAAGACGCGAATACCCGCTTCGTAGCAGATATCTACAATTTGCTGAGCGTAGGCGGCATCGTCATGGTAGAAGACGGGGACTACCTGTTGGCGTAAGATGGCTTGAATAACGAGGCTGGAAGGGGAGCGTTCGGACATGGAAATAGAGGCGGTGTCGTTGTTTGGTGGGGAATCGAGGAGTGGCGCGTACGTAGCGACTAAGGAGCCTTAGAACGCACTGGAATTTTAAATTAGCCTTTTCCTGCTTGCTTTAGTTTCCTGTACTCTCCCGCAAATGCATTATACTCTTTTAAGGTAACAAGGATTAGCGAACGATAAGAGCATACGTGGGTGAAAGCAGTACGGTAATGCTTGGCCGCTATCAGGTAGCGCAAAAGCAAGAATAGAGGAAAATCGATACGTTCAAGTTGGCTAGTCAAGCAAGAAAGGGTAGCGGTAATGTGAGGTATGAATAGGCTGACGACAACAGGATGATAGGAGTTTGATATACTAAAAGTACTGGATGCGCGTTTTCAAGGCATCTTCCGAAACAACCCGTTCTGGCCTCTTTATCTAGCCCAATGGCTTCAGTTGCTGCCTTCTGTTGTAAGAGTATGCAATAGGGGCAGCGGATAAGTTGAGAATCGCACGGTTGCTTGGTCTGATCTTCTTTCGGCTTATGTCCGGCGGCTACTGTCGTGGCCTGGATTGCTGGTGCATGGCTGTTAAGTAAGCTACACTTCTTGGTTTGAGCAATTGTTGCCGTTGCTCTTCGCTGAAGCTTTCCACACACTCATTTCACCCCGCCCCTGAGAATCCAATGAATTATCTTGTTTTTCTGCTCGTCGTGTTTCTCGTTGTTCCCACTAAATCAGTTACTCCCAAGGCGCTGGTGCCCGCAGCTTCGGTTATCAATTTGAGAGACCTGAAAACCACAGTTAGCCTTCTTCAGCAACTTAATATGTACCGTCAGCAGGCAGGCTTACCGCCGCTTGCTTTAAGTGCAACCGCCTGCCGGGCAGCGCGCTTGCAGGCGGTCTACAACCTCACGCACCACACGCACGGGCATTACCATCCAGACTACCCCACGCCGCGCCTACGACTAGCTGCCGTCGGTCATGAGTTTCAGAAAGCCAACGGATTTCTTAGCTATGGTTACGAAAACTGTGTCCGTTTCCGGGGTATGCGGTCTGACAAGCTCACTAGTATCGAAGCTCAAATTCTGCGGGCCTATAGAGAGTCGCCCAAGCACAATTCCGTGCTCTTAGATCCTCACCCAACGAAAGTAGGGATAGCCACCATTTATGATGGCAATGAACTGCAAAACTCGATGGTCTTTTGCATCTGAGTATGGGATAGTTGAGTAAGAAGTGCTAGCGGAATGGGGTATTGGGCAGGGTTATATAAAGTACAAGACCAAAAGTATAAAAATACAGATTTAAAATACAGATTTACGAGTTTTAGGCGCAAAGGCAACAAGATAATCCCGAAATTAAGTAAAAAAAAGTATAAAATCGTATGCATAATGTGCTTTTTTGTACTTAATGGGATATGTCCATGCTTACTTTATGACTTGCAACTAACCATTTCATTTATACTGCCCTTTAATCAAGCATTGCAAACTTCATATGGGAGTGAACAATGTACTCGCTGTGAACACCAATGCTGATTCGATACTCATCTACAACCAATACCTTGCCTTGCGAATCCCCATCCCATCACCAATTCCTGTTCGCTACGCATGATGCAACGTTTCTTCTCTTCAGCGCTTACTACTTGTTTTAAGGCCCCGCAGGCCTTACTATTTATTTGTTTTTGCTTCCTGCTCCGAGTAGGTTACGCCCAGGAAATCAAATCCCCCAACACCAATCTAACGCTAACCTTTGCGCTACAGGAAGGCGGGGTGCCAACTTACCAACTCACCTACAAAGGCCGCGCTGTCATCAAGCAAAGCAAATTAGGCTTAGAGCTAAAGAATACCACTTCTCTTACCAACGGGTTCACGGTGGCCAGCGCTACCCGCCGGACCGTTGACGAAAGCTGGCAACCGGTATGGGGCGAGGTGAAAACCATTCGCAATCATTACAACGAGCTAACCGTCACGCTTGCGCAGGCGGCAAGCAGCCGCACAATGAAAGTACGTTTCCGGGTATTCGACGATGGTCTGGGCTTCCGCTACCAGTTCGACCGTCAACCCAAACTCGATTACTTCACTATCAAGGAAGAGCGCACCCAGTTTGCCTTGGCTGGCGACCACAAGGCGTTCTGGCTGCCCGGTGATTACGACACCCAGGAATACAGTACCGTCACGTCTAACTTGTCGGAGGTACGCGGCAAAATGAAAGCGGCCGTCACGCCCAATGCCTCGCAGACCACCTTCTCCGCCACGGGCGTTCAAACGCCACTCATGCTCAAAAGCAAAGACGGACTCTACATCAACATCCACGAAGCGGCCCTGATCGACTACTCCTGCATGTCGCTGGAGCTTGATGACAAGAACTTGGTACTTGAATCGCACCTGACCCCGGACGCGCGCGGCGACAAAGGCTACCTACAGACCCCGGCGCATTCGCCTTGGCGGACGGTTATCGTTAGTGATAAGGCCGGGGATATTCTGGAGTCGAAGCTGATTCTCAACCTAAACGAGCCCACTAAGTACAAGGATACTTCCTGGATTAAGCCCGTGAAGTACGTAGGCGTGTGGTGGGAGATGATTACGGGCAAAAGCACTTGGTCGTATACCAACCTGGAGAATATAAAGCTCGATTCGCTGGACTACTCGAAAACCAAGCCCAACGGCACGCATGGCGCCAACACCGCGCACGTGAAGGAATACATCGACTTTGCCGCAAAACATGGCTTCGATGCGGTGCTGGTAGAAGGCTGGAACACCGGTTGGGAAGACTGGTTTGGCAAGAGTAAGGATTACGTGTTCGACTTCGTGACGCCGTACCCGGATTTCGACGTGCAAGAGCTGCACCGCTACGCCGCCGGTAAAAACGTGAAGATCATCATGCACCACGAAACCTCAGGCTCGGTGCGCAACTACGAGCGCCACCTAGATAAAGCGTATCAGTTCATGGTCGATAACGGCTACAATGCCGTGAAAAGCGGCTATGTGGGCGACATCATTCCGCGTGGGGAGCACCACTACGGGCAGTGGCTCAACGACCATTATCTATATACCATTACGAAAGCCGCCGACTACAAAATCATGGTCAACGCCCACGAAGCCGTTCGGCCCACGGGTCTAAGCCGCACCTATCCAAACCTGATTGGCAACGAAGCCGCCCGCGGCACCGAGTACGAGTCATTCGGCGGCAACAACGCCGACCACACTACCATTCTGCCGTTTACCCGGCTGATGGGCGGCCCTATGGATTACACGCCCGGCATCTTCCAAACCCGCATCAGCGCTTACAATCCGAGCAACACCTCGTTCGTACATAGTACGCTAGCCCGGCAGTTGGCGCTCTACGTGACGATGTACTCGCCCCTGCAAATGGCCGCCGACCTGCCCGAAACCTACAACAAGTTCCTCGATGCTTTTCAATTCATCAAAGACGTAGCCGTAGACTGGGACGACACGAAAGTGTTGGAAGCCGAACCCGGCGACTACGTAACCATCGCCCGCAAAGCCAAAGGCAAAAGCAGTTGGTTTGTGGGCAGTTCCTGCGACGAGAACGGCCGCACCTCTACCATCAACCTCAGCTTCCTGGACCCAGGCCAATCCTACGTAGCCACCGTGTACGCTGATGCCAAGAATGCGCACTATGAGAAAAACCCGCAGGCCTACGTCATACGGACAATGAAAGTAACCAACAAAACCAAGCTGAAACAGTTCTGCGCCCCTGGCGGGGGCTATGCTATCAGCTTAATCAAAGCAGGTGCCGCCCGCTAGAGCTTTAACTAGATTAGCCTTAGCACAAGAAAAAGCCCCAGTGCACTTTGCACCGGGGCTTTTTCTTGCTTACGTGAGTGGTCTTGAGGATATACCTTGACAAACTATGTTTACCAGGGACTACGTGCTTAAAATTGCACTCCGGCGCCGTAGCCAAACCAGCCCAGCACTCGAGTACCGGCATTGCCTACATCCAACTAGAGTTGCCGGTTGTCGCTCAGGCTGGAGCGTACCTACCCTGTCTCGGTATGTAACTTATCTTCCTAGTTGCGGAAGTTGCTCAGACGCTTGAACCTTTCAATGAAGGTTGCTCTCGATCCTTTTCATAAAATTTATATTGCTCGGAGTATAAAATTGCTCGGAGTATAAATTATCTTTTATTGACAGCAGTTCGACCAATTCTAAAACGTAGCGTTGCAAGAGCCTTCTAAGTATCCCTTGCTTTCTTAAGATAATTTCTAAATTAAACCTATCATATAAATTATTTTTTACATACATGTATTACTCAATTAATATTTAACTTTCTTATTATTTTTATAGAAATATTAGACAATTCGACACTTAAAATTATTTTAAATAAAATTTTATTAGTGATATTGTTTATTTTTTAAATTAATAATATTTTTGATCTGGTTTGTATTCGATTTCGCAGTAACCTAAAAGAACAGACAGAGGCTTTTTTAACTTGGCTGAATCATATTCTGTTAGAATATACTATATAAAGCTTAGTAAATATGATTTCATCATTGTTTTGCACGGAATACAAAGCAAATCAGCAAGAGCTACAGAGAAATGAATAGATTCAGAGCGTCACCAACTGCATAACGGCGATTTTGTAGTGCCTAGCAGTAAGCTGCTTTGTTTGGTGGCGGGTCATTCCTTATCTCGATGGTCTAGTTTAGGTAAACTATAAACCAACGCTTTTTGCTGCTCTTACTGCCGAGTATTGGGTCTAATTTTGGTTAGATTAGTCTATCTTTTCCTCATTGATCTGCTCTTTCTCCTCAGTACCTACTATATGGTGTATTCATTACTCTTGCGTCGAACTTGGTTCGGAGCACTTCTGCTATTTTTGGTGGGACTACTAGGGTTGACGTGTCCAGTGCAGGCAAGTCACATTCGGGCAGGAGATATTCAATCAAAAATTGATACCACTGCCAACTTCAACCCCCGACGCGTCTTTTTTCGGTTAACCCTTTATTGCAGCGAGCCTAATAGTCCGATACCCGACCAGCGCGATGCAGCTATTTTCTTTGGCGACGGCAGTTGCGACTTGAACGTACCCCGGACCACCAACATACCAATCAGGGCGGGTATAAGACGCTACACGTACGAATTCGAGCACACGTATGGGGCACCGAGCCCAGCTGGGCGGCCCTATGTCGTCAGCTTTATCGGGGAGAATCGCAATTTCGGAGTCTTGAACATGAGTGATTCTGGCAATCAGTCGTTCTACGTTTCCACTACGGTTACCATCGATCCGGCCTTATTACAGAATCGCTCCCCAGTGCTCCGGTACCCCGCGATTGACAACGCGGTGGTCGCGCAGGTGTTTCAGCACAATCCGGCGGCTTATGATGCCGATGGTGATTCCTTGGCTTATGCGCTGGTTTCCAGCCAACAAGGGGGCACACTAAATTCAGTAACCAATTGCACTTTCGTAGCGGCCGTCGTTCCAGGCTTTGTAAGGCCCAATAGGGTTGCTCCTGGCGTACAGGTCCCCTTTACGGGTCCCCCCGTAGGCGTGCCTGGGGACACTGCTATTTTTCAGGTTGATGCCGTTACGGGGCAAGTGGTGTGGAATGCGCCGAGCTCAGTGGGCGAGTA
>NZ_CAXTBM010000079.1:0-21271 GCF_964242765.1 uncultured Hymenobacter sp. | reverse complement strand
GCATGGAGCTAGCCAAGAAATATAAAGAGCACCCCGACGTGGTAAACGCCATCGGTGCCCACCACGACGAAATGGAAATGACGGCCATGATTTCGCCGCTCGTGCAAGCTTGCGACGCCATTTCTGGTTCGCGCCCGGGTGCCCGTCGCGAGATGATGGAAAGCTACATCAAGCGCCTCAAGCAGCTCGAAGAAACCGCTGTTAGCTTCGATGGTGTATTGCAGTGCTACGCTATTCAGGCCGGCCGCGAACTGCGCGTAATGGTCAACGCCGACAACGTATCGGACGAGCGGGCGCAAGAGCTGAGCTACGAAATCTCGCAGAAAATCGAGAAGGAAATGCAGTATCCTGGCCAGATTAAGATTACCGTAATCCGGGAAATGCGCGCCGTGGCTTACGCCAAGTAAGGAGGTAGTTAAGTACGTGAAGTAGTGTAATGAAAGCTGCTGTGGTTTTGGCCACAGCAGCTTTTGTTTTTAGCTATGCAACTAAGTTGCTTGCTTGGTTCTCTTACTGTTGTGTCTCTATTGCGTTCGATGTTTTCTATGGTTCGGTAGAATTTCTTTGGCTGTATTTTAAATTTTTCTCCACCCAATGTGTACATCTCGGTAGCTAAGCGGCTATCTGGTTCTCTTTAGCTTGGCTTACTCGTTTAATCTATTATTCCGTTTATATGCTGCAAATTTTACTGCGCTATTGCTCTCTCCTGTTGCTACCACTGCTTACCCTTAGTAGCTGCTCTGTCTATGCTCCTATGCTGCCTGCGGCTCTGCACATCCGCGATAAAGGTGAAGTGGAAGTGCAGGGTACTTCGTTTTTGAATGGGCGTTGGGAGGCTGGAGCCACCTATTCACCCGTGAAGCATTTGCTGGTACGAGCTGCTGGAGGCATTAAAACCGACGATCGAGACACTTCTTACTTTCACATCCGGCAATATGAAGTAGGCGTGGGAGGTTACTATCCGCTCGGCGAGCAGTGGTTGCTGAGTGGACTTGGTGGCTATGGACAAGCTCGCAGCAGCCGGGGCTACTTTACTGTCGGCCCTTTCTTTGGCTCAGGCCAGAATGCTGCTTTCGATGCTCGCTACCACAAGCTGTACGGCGAAGCTGCTATTTCCTACCGTGACCGTTGGGAAACAATAGGACTTGCCTGCCGACTTTCGCGCGTTACATTTTCCTCCCTCACCTACGACAGCCAACCCCTTGGTCTGCGCAACATGACCCGCATTGAGCCCATGCTGTTCTGGCGTTTCGGCCGCGAGGGTGGAGCAGTGCCTTGGCTGCGAATACAAGCTGCATTAGGTGCCTCAGGCAGACCACGTGGTCAAGATCAACCCAACGAACCTTATATACATGACCTTATCAAAGATGGCCATGGCTTCGTAGCGCTGAGTGTAATCCTGCTGCCCCATTTACTCGCGCCGCTGAATAAGTGAAGCTTAATACTATAGCGCTAACGCAAACGTATTGCAGCGGCGTCCTTGGCCCAGATACCAGCCTGTTTGCTGGCCTATCTTGCGTCTTTGTAGACTGTCGCTCGAATGACGTCGATAATTCGAACCCGGCTTTAGTAAGCAACTCTGTGATCTTGCTGGCTGTGAGTATAAATTAAGGTTGTTACCAGCCCAAATCTCAGTTATTTTAACTTTTCCAGCTTCGCAAACACGTTGTTTAGTCCTTCTGCCCAGCTAGGATGCGCAATCACCATGTCTTGAAGCTGCTGGTATTTTAACTTGCCCATCATAATGAGTTGAAACATCGTCATCAACTCGCCACCTTCGGCGCATAATATGGTGGCGCCTAATATCCGGTCTTGCGGATCAACCAGCACCTTCCAGAAGCCGCCAGTGCGGCTGGTTTCGCGGGCGCGGCCGATGGTAAGCACGGGCATGGTGGCTACGCGGTAGCTGATGTCTTGCTGCTGCGCCTGACTTTCGTTGAGGCCGATGCGGCCTAGTTGCGGCTCCGTATACACGCAGTAGGGTAGGGGCCGCTGCTTGGCCGAGCGGCGCTTGCCGGGCTTGAGCAGGTTGTCGCGGACAACGCGGAAGTCGTCGTAGCTGATGTGGGTGAACTGGGGGCCGCCGTGCACGTCGCCGAGAGCGTAGACGCCGCGTACATTGGTTTCGAGGCGCTCGTTGACTTCGATAAAGCCTTTCTCGTCGAGCTTGATGCCTGCTTGATCGAGGCCAAGGGTATCGGTGTTGGGGGTGCGGCCGGTAGCAACAAGCAGATGGGTGCCGCGCAGGCGCCGGTCGCCCTGGGGTGTGCTGGCTGTGAGCGTGAAGATGCCATCTCCATTGCGCGAGACGTGCCGTACGTTGGCGCCAAGGACAATTTCCACACCTTCATCCGTTAAGATCTTGCTAAGGGCTTCGCACACATCATCGTCTTCGCGCTCCAACAACTGAGCACCCGATTCGATGATGGTAACCTGGCTGCCGAAGCGCCGATACATCTGGCTGAACTCCAATCCGATATAGCCGCCGCCTATAATAACCAAGTGCTTGGGCAGTTCTTTCAGGTCGAGCAGTTGGGTGGTGGTAAGGTAAGGCAACCCTTCGAGTCCTTCGATGTCGGGAATAGCGGCACGTGTGCCGGTATTAATGAAGATGCGTTTGGCGCTGAGTTCCTGTAGCGGGCCAGTGGGAGGCGTAAAAAGAACAGCGCGCAGCCCAGTAAAGGCGGCATGGCCTTCGAGTACGGTAATGCCTTTGTGCTCCTTGGTGAGGTTGCTGCGAACCCCTTCGCGCATGGCCCCAATTATTTCGTCTTTGCGGGCCACTATGGCCGCTATGTTGACTTTGGGCTCCTCGCCCTCAACCCCGAAGTCGGGGGCGGTGCGGAGTTGGTGGGCGCGTTCGGCTGATGCCAGCATCGCTTTCACCGGAGAACAACCGTAGTTGATGCAGGAGCCGCCAAGCAGGTTTTCCTCGATAAGGGCTACCCGTTGGCCGGCATCGGCGAGGGCGGTGGCAAGGGGATTACCCGCTTGGCCGGAGCCAATAATGAGGGCATCGTAAGGAGTATTGGGCATAAAACGCGAAGTTTGAACAATGAGGGACTGCCTCGGTAGCGGCCACCTTTTAAACTGTACGCAACTGTAGAGCCTGCGGCCACACAACGAAGTATGGTTCCACACGTTTTGCCTTCACCTATCCCGTTCCTGCCCGCCACTTATGATTGGTTTGTTTCGTGCGCTACTCTTGTTAAGCTTGCCTCTACTCGCAAGTTGTTCATCCCTTTATTTTCCGCCGCCGCCGCAAGTACCGCTCCTCACCCAGAAAGGCGAATGGAGCGCCGGTATTCACAGCAATTTCAGCCAGAATACCGCTTTGCAAGGCGCCTACGCCGTTGGTGAGCATATTGGCGTCATGGGGTCAGCTTCCTTTCTGCACTCCGATAAGAAAGAAAGCTTTTTCGGTAAAAAAGCCGAACGAGAGTCCGTAGACCACGATTTTGTGGAGGCTGGTGTGGGCTACTTCACGCGCCTGAGCAAAGACCGGCGCGTGCTGGAAGTGTACGGGGGCCTGGGTGTCGGCAACACCAAACGTACCAGGTTCAACAACGAAACCAACATCACCGACCAGAGTGCGGAAGGAAAGCTCAAGAAGTATTTCGTGCAGGTGAACTACACCTCGAAAGACGAAAAGAGCTTCCATGCTTTGGGCCGCGACTGGGACTTCAACTACGGCACAGCGCTTCGTGCCAGCTACATGCAGCTCAATGATTTCCGTCTTGATGGGGTTGCCCAAGCCCCCGAAGACAACGTTTTCCTTGAACCCATTACCTATACCCGTATCCAGGTGGCGGGGCCGCTGCAATTGCAGTTTATCAGCGGCAGCAATTTCGGCCTGCGCACCCGCAAGTTTCTGAAGGCTTCCAATTCGGTATTTCAGCTGGGTATCGTGGTGAATGTAGGCGGGCAGGAAGGGCGGAAGTGAAAATCCGACCTACTGCCACTTCAACCAGCAGCCTCAGCGCTCCGAGCTACTTTATGCTCGGGTGCTGAGGCTGCTGGTTAAAACCTGGACCCGCAATTTCCACGCCCGGCACGGCCTGCTGGTTTGGCGCGCCGGATTGATTCTTAATTCATGCCAGTAGAGGAAGGTTGAGCAGCCGGGTTTTGGGGTTGGAGGTAGGTGTCTATCCAATCCAGCCAGAATCGGTTTCGCTCCCGTATCCGAACTGGGTCGCTGGCATTGTGCGCCGGCACGGGCCAGGCGATGAATTTGGTGGTCACCCCGTTGTCTTTCAGAGCATGAAACAGCTTGTACGACTGCGTGATTGGCACGCGCGGGTCGCCAGTATTAGCCAGAATAAGGGTTGGAGTCCGAATCTGGCTGGCCGCGCTAATGGGGGATTGGTCGCGGTACGACTGCGTGTTTTCCGGCTTCAGCCAAGGCGACTCGCCAACTTGCGCCGCCCGTTGCACGTTGGTATCGCCGAGATTGTATTGGTCAAACCAATCGGTTACGGCCGCGCCAGCCACGGCCGCCTTCCAGGTAGTGGGATAATGGCCCAGTAGCCAGACCGTCATGAAACCACCGTACGACCAGCCGCTTACGCCAATGCGGGTGGTATCCACCAGCTTGCTGCGCTTTAGTTGGGCGAGGCCCGCCATTACGTCGCGGCCCGGTCCGGCGCCGGCATCTTTATAGATAGCAGCCTTGTAGGCGTTGCCTAGGTTGTCGCTGCCCCGATAGTTGGGCTCGAAAACAAAGTAACCGCGGCCCGCAAACAACTGGCTCAGCGAGGAAAAGGTAGCGGTAGAAGCCGCCGTGGGGCCGCCGTGAATTACCAACACCAACGGGTAAGATTTACCTGGCGCGTAATTAGCCGGATACGTTAGCTGGCCGTCGTTTTGCATGCCGTCGGATTGCCAAGTCAGCGTTTTGGTTTCTCCTAGCTGCAAGCTGCTTACTTCGCGGTTGAAGTCGGTAAGTCGTTTGGGTTTCGCCGTGGCCGATGCCAGGTAGTACAGCTCCGCCGGCCGAGCTGGGTCGGTGCCGATAAAGGCGATACCGCCCTTGGAACTGACGGCAGCATCCACCCAAAACGACCACACCGGGCTGACAGAGCCCAGGGCAAGTTTACGGGCTGCGCCGCCTTTTAGCGGCTGCAACCACAGTGAAGTACGGTTGCCGTCGAGGCCCCCCACGAGCACCGATTTGCCGTCGGGCATCCAGATAGTACGAAACACGTCCCGGTCCAAAGTAGGCGTTATGCTTCGGCCCTCACCGCCCGCCACTGGCGTTACCCACGCCTCGTTGATGTTAATGGTGTTGCCCTGGCGCGGATACCAGTACGTGAGTTGGGTGCCGTCGGGCGAAAAAGCAGGGTAGCTTTCCAGCATGGGGCGGCCAGTGAGGGGCCGGATGGTGCCATCGGCTACCGTAAGCAACTGAATGGTACGCTGGCTGTTGCGGCCCGAGTGTGGACCCGGTACCCGCACGAAAGCCAGCGTCTGGCCGTTGGGGCTCCAAGACAGCGGCGACGACGGGGCCCCCGGCGGAATAGTAACCGGCAAGCTCCACGCGCCCGAAGTCAGGCGCCTGGCTTCCCCACCCGCGGCAGGCACCAGCCAGATATGCGAGGAGGTGGGCGCGGCGCTCAGAAACAAATCGTTGTCGCCTACTTCGAAGGCATCATAGCCTTTGTCGGGCGGGCCAGCCTGGTTGGTGGGCTCGTCGGCCGTGACGAAGGCCAGGGCCCCACCGTCGGGCCGCCAGGCATAATGCTGCACGCCTTTGCGCGTTTGGGTGAGCTGCCGGGGCTCACCGCCCGCCAGTGAGTGGCCGAAAAGCTGCGACGCCGCGTCCTTGCCGGTGCCAACCCGAGCCAGAAAACTTAGCTCCTGCCCGTTAGGTGACCAACGCGGCTGTGAAAGGCCCGGCCGCGGCGACACCAGCACGCGCTGCTTCCCATCGGCCACCGTCACCAGCACCAGACTGGTTTGGAAACGGTCCTCGGCGTAATCAGGCGTAGACACCACCACCACAATGCTTTTACCATCAGGGGAGAACTGCGGGTCGGAGAGGCCGGTGATCTTCGCCAGATCTGCTAGCTGGAACGGATGGTTTTGCGCGTGCAAGCCACCAGTCGGCAATAAGCTCAACCACAGAAAAGCGAGAAGCCAGGGAAAACGTGTTTTCATAGCAGAAAGCAGAAGGTTAGTGGAATGAAAATGCCTATAAGGTAAGATAGAGCTAAATATCTACTTCACTAGTCACAGCAATTCCGGTCTGCGCATCCGCAAACACTTGGCAAACTTCAACTCGGCGTTCTAACTCGGCATTATGGTAAACGTGGGCAAGTAGGAGGAATGGAGGTAATCCAATCCAATATATAGCTAGCAACAAATGTCAGATTATAGCCTTAATGAGAAGAGTAAACCCAGTTTTCAAGCCGGCTTTATAGCTGTTCGCTGACAAGGTAGGTGTGCTGATAAAGTCTAATAATCCCTTAGAGTGGTTTTCTGTCTATGATAAATAGGAGCTACTTCAAATACTCATTAGCTCTTTTATGAAAAATACCTTACTCGCTTTAAGCTTTATCTCCATAACCGGCTGCACGGTATACGTACCTATGCAGTCCACTATGCCGCTAATAAAACGTCAGGGGCAGTTTGAAGTAGCCGCTAGTGTGCACCCCTCCATTTCGGTGGAAACTTCAGGAGCGTACTCGCCTTTGCCTCACGTTGTGCTGACTGGTGCAGGACAAATTGGCTTTAACCCAGATAAGGATTATTATGTGCGGAACCGTCAGGGAGAGTTGGGAATGGGAGGATATTGGAATATTGGGGAGAACTGGCTGCTGAACGCCACGGCCGGCGGTGACTACGCCACTACCGACCGTCAGGATGGTTTGTTGGGCGGTGAGCACAAACGAGGTCGATACAGCAAGGTGTTCGGACAACTAGGTACTGCCTATGAATTGCCCTTCAACACGTACAGTCTCACTTATCGGGTAGAGCACGTGTCCTTCAGCAAACTAATAAGGAGTGGGCGCCTAGTGCCCAATTTTGGTAGCTATAGTCATCAATTAGTACTAAACAATCGCCGCCGGCTAGGCCAAAACGAAAACTGGTACCTGCAGTCGGCAGTAGGGTTATCGAGTAGCAACCTTGAACCACCTAGCCAGTCAAAACAAAATGAAACACTCAGCGACCAATGGTTTGCCGCAGGAATCCCAGCAGTAATACTTAGCATCGGTGTCGTGTGGCAACCTCAATGGCCGCTGAAATAAGTAGCTGTTCCACACGGCACAACAAAAAGCCCCGACTTGCGCCGGGGCTTTTGCAATAAGGTAAAGCAAGTAAAAATTACTTGCCGCCCAATACGCGCAGCATGGTGTCGCCGATTTCGGCGGGTGAATCCACTACGTGGATGCCGCACTCGCGCATGATGGCCATTTTAGCCGCAGCCGTGTCGTCGGCACCGCCCACGATGGCACCGGCGTGGCCCATGCGGCGGCCGGGAGGGGCAGTCTGGCCGGCAATAAAGCCGACTACAGGCTTCTTGTTGCCGGTTTCTTTGATCCAGCGGGCAGCTTCGGCTTCCATGCCGCCGCCAATTTCACCAATCATTACGATGCCTTCCGTTTCGGGGTCGTTCATGAGCAGCTCCACGGCTTCCTTGGTGGTGGTGCCGATGATGGGGTCGCCGCCAATACCGATGGCGGTGGTCTGGCCCAGGCCGGCCTTGGTGAGCTGGTCGACGGCTTCGTAGGTCAGTGTACCGGATTTCGAAACGATACCAATTTTGCCTTTCGTGAAGATAAAGCCGGGCATAATGCCCACTTTGCACTCGCCGGCTGTCATTACGCCGGGGCAGTTGGGCCCAATCATGCGCAGCCCCTCGCGGCCTTTCAGGTACTCCTTCACCGCAATCATGTCCTTGGTCGGAATACCTTCGGTGATGGTGATGATGACTTTGATGCCTGCGTCGGCGGCTTCCATGATGGCATCAGCGGCGAAAGCAGGGGGCACGAAAATAATGCTGGTATCGGCGCCGGCTTGCTCTACGGCTTCCGCTACGGTGTTGAACACCGGACGGTCGAGGTGCTGAGTGCCCCCTTTGCCGGGCGTAACACCGCCCACCACGTTAGTGCCGTACTCAATCATCTGCTGGGCATGGAACGAGCCTTCGGAGCCAGTAAAGCCCTGCACAATCACTTTGGAATCCTTGTTGACCAGAACACTCATGTAGAGAGGGGGTTATAGTAAGGTTGCGGTTGGGGGTGCAAAAAAGTTGCTGTTGAAGCAGCCGGTGCGCAAAAGTAGCCTTTTTTGGCCCGGTGGCAAGGCGCCTGCTGTCATTCCCACAAAGGAGGAATCAGAGTTGAAAATTAGTGCGTCAATTTGAGTTAGAATCTTCCTTCTTGGAAGGATAGCCGGTGCCTCCCATTCGAAATTCGTACCTTTGTGGTCCCCTCTCTTATAAATAATTCCCCTCACATGTACCTGAATAATATAGTCGAGGCCATCGGCAATACGCCGCTGGTGCGGCTCAACAAGGTTGCGGACGGCATTAAAGGTACCGTTCTGGCCAAAGTAGAATACTTCAACCCCGGCAACTCGGTGAAAGACCGGATGGCCGTGCGCATGATTGAAGACGCCGAAAAAGCGGGTTTGCTGAAGCCCGGCGGGACCATCATCGAAGGCACTTCCGGTAACACGGGCATGGGTTTGGCGCTGGCTGCCATTCACAAGGGCTACAAGTGCATCTTCGTGATGAGCGACAAGCAAAGCAAAGAGAAGCAGGATATCCTGCGGGCCGTGGGGGCTGAAGTGGTCATTTGTCCTGTAGATGTAGAGCCGGATGATCCACGTTCCTACTACTCGGTCGCGCGCCGGATAACTGCCGAAACTCCCAACTCCTTCTACCCCAATCAGTATGATAACCTCTCGAACACGGCGGCGCATTACGAAAATACCGGCCCTGAGCTCTGGAAGCAGACCGAAGGCAAAATCACGCACTTGGCTTGTGGCGTGGGTACTGGCGGCACTATCTGTGGCACTTCTCAATACTTGAAAGAGCAAAACGCCGACCTCGTAACCGTGGGTATCGACACTTACGGTTCGGTGTTCAAGAAGTACAAGGAGACCGGTATTTTCGATAAAAACGAAATATATCCTTACAAGACAGAAGGCATCGGCGAAGATATTCTGCCTAAGAATGTTAACTTCGACCTTATTGATCTGTTCATCAAAGTAACGGACCAAGCCGGGGCAGTCATGACGCGCCGGCTGGCCAAGGAAGAAGGTTTATTTGTGGGCTGGTCGTGCGGCTCGGCGGTATATGGGGCATTAGAATACGCCCGGGAACACCTCCAGGAAGACGACACCATGGTAGTCATTCTGCCGGACCACGGCACCCGCTACTTAGGCAAGATTTACAACGACGACTGGATGCGTGAACAAGGCTGGCTGTAAGGTTAGCTGCAAATTGTCGCCCTCACGTTCACTCTAACACTGATAACGAACCCTGCCTTATGTCCAAGAAGTTGCGCAACATTGTGCTGGTTGATGACAACGAAACCACTAGTTTCCTGAACAACCGCTTGCTCAGCCGCCTTGATGTAGCTGAGCAGGTCCATACTTTCCGTAAGGCGGAGCAGGCTTTTCAGTTTCTGTGGGGGGAAGGGAGCAACGACGTTGAACTCGGTGCTATACCGGCACTGGTATTCGTTGACCTGAAAATGCCAGGCATGGATGGCTTCGAGTTCCTGAAACTCTACGACGCCCTGCCCGACCAATCGAAGGCGAAAACAGTTATGGCAGTCCTAACCACTTCCATGCACGCCGCCGACACCGCCCGCGTCGCCCAATACCCCGACGTGGAGTACTTAGCTAAGCCTCTGACCGAGGAGAAAATGGAGAAACTGCTGAAAAAGCGGTTTTAAACTTAGTGCAGGGCTATCTGTGTGGCAGTTAGCTTAAACTTAAAAGAGCCGTTCCTAGGCGAGGAACGGCTCTTTTGTTGATTAGTAACACCAAACTGGCTCTGCACTTTACACTACAGCCTCCACAAACCGGAATGCCTCGCCGTCGAAAAGGCCTTTGTCGCTCAACTTCAAGCTTGGAATAACCAGCAGCGCCATGAAAGAGAGTGTCATAAACGGCGCGCCAAGCGAAGAGCCAAGCTGCCTGGATAGGGCATCAATGGCGGCGTAGAGTTCAGCCACGCGGTAGCCATCCTGCTCCGACATCAACCCGGCCACGGGCAGGGGCAACACTAGCTCCTCGCCATCAACTCCAACGGCCGCCAAGCCGCCACGGGCTTCCATCACCAGGTTCACGGCGCGGGCCAAGCTCTCATCGTCGCAACCAACCGCCGTAATATTATGCGAATCGTGGCCGACGCTGCTAGCCAAAGCGCCGTGTTGCAGGCCGAAGCCCTGGATGAAAGCTACGGCCGGGGGGGCGGGTTGGTAGCGGTTCACGACGGTGAGCTTGAGAATGTCCTGGGCTACATCGGGTACTACAAGCTGATTTTCCACGCGGGCCGGTAGGTCGTGGCGGGCGGTGATAAGCTGGCCGTCGAAGCACTCGATGACCCGAACAGTTGGAGCGTCGTTGGTGGGTGCGGCCAGCTGGAATTCTGCGGCGCTAACGGGCCGGGCGTGGAAGTTGTTGACGAGGCGGCCGGGTACGGACGGAATCAGGGTGGCGCCGTTTTCCGCTACCAACTCGCCATTCAGGTAAGTTTGCCGCACCTGGAAATCCGTCAGGTTTTCTACGACAATAAAGTCGGCAGGGTCGCCGGCCCGGAGCAAGCCGACGGGCAGGCGGTAATGCTCCACGGGGTTGCGGCAGGCCACATGCAGCACCTTAAGCACGTCTTGGCCGCGCGCCACGGCGCGCTGCACCAGTTGGTTGATGTGGCCGAGCACCAGCGTATCGGGGTGTTTATCATCGGAGCAGAACATCATATGCTCGTAGTGCTCGGGCAACAGGTCAATCAGGGCATCGAAGTTACGGGCCGCTGAACCTTCCCGAATCAGAATTTTCATGCCCACAGCCAGCTTGTCGAGGGCTTCTGCGGCCGTGAAGCATTCGTGGTCGGTGCTGATGCCGGCTTCGGCGTAGCGTTGGGCGTCGGCACCTTGCAAGCCGGGCGCGTGGCCATCCACGGGGCGGCCGTATTGCTGCGCCAGTTGGATCTTCTGCATTACACCCGCGTCGCGGTTCAGTACGCCGGGCCAGTTCATCATTTCCGCCAAATACCCGATTTCTGGGTTCTGAAACAATTGTTCGATGTCCTGGGCCGTTATTTCGGCGCCCGCCGTTTCGAAAGGCGTAGCCGGCACGCACGACGGGGCACCGAAGCAAAACTTAAATGGTACCTGCCGTCCGCTTTCCAGCATGAATTCCACGCCCGCTACCCCCAGTACATTCCCAATTTCGTGCGGGTCCGAAACCGTGGCCACCGTACCATGCACCACCGCCAGCCGGGCAAACTCAGCGGGTATGAGCAACGAGCTTTCAATGTGTACGTGCGCATCCACGAAGCCTGGCAGCGCATACGGTAAGCTAGGGTCGGGAGCGGTAGCGCCCGTTGGCTCGATGGCCCGAATGCGGCCATCGGCTACGTGCAGAACGGCAGGGGCTATCGTATTGGCAAACAGGTCGATGACGTTAGCGTGTAAACTAAATTCGGCGGGCATAAGTTAGGGAAGAAGCTGTAGGGGACTTGCCGCAAACAAGCGGCAGACGGGTAAAGAACCGTATATTTGTATAAATCTGCGTCAGTGAGAAAGATTGCCACATTATTGATGACTGCCCTCTTCCTGGGTTCAGGCCTTGCTACCACGGGCTGCGCTAGCCGCACGCCGCAGCAGAAAAAAACCGCTTCTTATAAGCGTAAAGCCGCTATAGGCAAAATTCCTTGCCCTTGCGATAGTCATTAATTTAGGTGATTACCGGCTTTATGGAGCCAGCAGTTGCAGAAAGGTACAAGGCAGGGTAGTACACTTTAGCAAACGAGACTCGCCACGCGGGTAGCATTCGCATCGGGATGGACCGAGAGAAGAATGTATTGCAGGTAGATCGTAGATCAGGGCAAAAACAGAAGCCTGTCAACCTGATGCCTTCCGCCCTGCGCAGCTTCGTTGCTGATTGCGGCTCATTCGCAATAGTGAATTGATTCCGTA
This sequence comes from uncultured Hymenobacter sp., assembly GCF_964242765.1. Lineage (NCBI taxonomy): Bacteria > Pseudomonadati > Bacteroidota > Cytophagia > Cytophagales > Hymenobacteraceae > Hymenobacter > uncultured Hymenobacter sp. The sequence goes on along the minus strand of NZ_CAXTBM010000079.1, from coordinate 9,116 downwards.
TGCTAGATGAAACGGGCTGCAAATCTTTTGCTACCGCCAGTTTTGCCTGGGTTCTTCTATTAGCATAGCCAGTACTACTCCAGGTTGCGCAACCACTTGGCCTAGTAGGCGCCCCATTTCCTGGAATCCACAACCCTACCGGTCCGTTAATTTTTGCTGATGTCTGCTTCCACTCCTGAATCTCCTGTTGCCGCTTTGCGGGCTGCCGCCGACGCGGTACGCCAGCAATTACAGGCCAAGGCCTACGATGCCATTGCGGTGCGGCAGTTAGCAGACTTCATCGAGACGCAACGCAACACGCTATCCGCCGCCGATCGACAGGGCGTTACAACGGCTTTGGGTTGCTTTCTGGGGCAGTGCCTCGTGGAAACTTATGGTGGTACTTGGGCGCAAGGTCCCGATAACACAACCGGCGTAGGCATCAACCAATTTCACTTTTTCAACCCCTTCTTCCGCATAGCCGAGCAATTCAACAAGGGGTTGCCCGAGTCAGTGGATATCTTCTTTGGAAGGGTACCCATTCAGCTGGCAAATCCGGGGCGTAGACAGTGAATTTTGCAAAATTCACTGAAAAAAATAGGGGGTAATCTCCGCAGGTAGTAGATTAGAATAGTCTGGGGGTCTGTGGACAGGGGGTTTGCAGGCATTTTAGATGAAATATTACCTGCTGTACCTATGCGTCATTTGCAAGAAGCGGCCGAAGCCGTACGAAAAAATCTTAACCTCCCGCAGTTCGATGAAGAAGCGGTGCAAGCACTAGCTGATTTCATTGAAAACGAACGGCCTAATGTACCGGCCGATAACCGCGAAGCCGTAGTAAATGCGCTGGGTTGTTTTTTAGGCGAGTGTATCATCCGTAGCTTTGGGGGCTGGTGGCGGTCTGATACCCGTGGCACAGCAGGCGTGCAGATCGGGCAAAACCTCTTTCTACATCCCAATTTCTTCGTCGAACAACAGTTTAAGCGGGGAATGGCCGAATCGGTAGCAGAATTTTTTGCCTCGTTGCCAACTAAGCTGCTGAATTCGCCGCCACCTCGCAGAACCTGGATTCCGGTACCGGTGCCGGTTTTCCGCCGACCGATGTAACTATGAGAAAAATCGTCATTGCCATCGACGGCTACTCTTCGTGCGGCAAAAGCACCACGGCCAAAGCCGTAGCCGCCGAGCTAGGATACGCCTACATCGACACCGGCGCCATGTACCGCGCCGTGACGCTGTATCTGCTCGAAAACAATATCCGCTTTGACGATTTGCCTCGCATCGAGCAGGCTTTGCATGAAATGCATATCTCCTTCAAGCGCAACCGCAAAACGGGACGCAACGAGCTGTGCCTCGATGGGCACATTCGGGAAGATGAAATCCGGCAGATGCGGATTTCCAATTTAGTGAGCGAAGTATCGAGCATTCCGGCCGTGCGCCACGCCATGGTGGCGCAGCAGCAGCGCATGGGCCGCAAGCGCGGGGTGGTGATGGATGGCCGCGACATTGGTACTACGGTGTTCCCGGATGCCGAAGTGAAAATATTTATGACGGCCGACGTGCAAACCCGTGCCGAGCGGCGGCGAGAAGAGTTGGCCGAGAAAGGCGAGCAAGTACCAGTAGAGGAGATAGTGGAGAACCTGCGCAAGCGCGACCACCTCGATTCCACCCGCACCGAAAGCCCGCTGCGCCGCGCTGCCGATGCCGTGATGCTGGACACCACGCACATGATGATAGACGAACAGGTGGATTTTGTGTTGGAACGCGTGTCGGCTATGTTATTTGCCTTGGCTTCCAGTGCCGACAGTGAACGGAATGGCAGCGAAATAGTTGTATAAGATTAACGCCTGATGCTTAGCGCGTAGTGCTTAGGCATTAGAATTGTGAGGACGGTCAATCTAATACGGCGCACCGCACCACGTACCACGCACCTAGAATCCATGAACGTTACCATCGATAAGAATTCCGGCTATTGTTTTGGGGTTGAGTTCGCCATTCAGATGGCCGAAGACGAACTGGCCCACGACAAAACGCTGTATTGCTTGGGCGATATTGTGCACAACCGCATGGAAGTGGAGCGCCTGCACGAACAAGGCCTACGCATCATCGACCGGGCCCAGCTCGAGCAGCTGCACGATTGCAAAGTGCTCATTAGAGCCCACGGCGAACCCCCCGAAACCTATCAACTGGCTTTGCGCAACAACATCGAGCTTATCGATGCTTCTTGCCCGGTGGTACTCAAGCTCCAGAACCGCGTAAAGCACGCCTTCGATACCAGCCGGCGCCAGGACGGCCAAATTGTTATTTACGGCCAGCCGGGTCATGCAGAGGTAGCGGGGCTGAATGGCCAAACCGGCAACCGCGCCCTCATCGTCATGACCGAAGCCGACCTCGACCAAGTGGATTTCGCCCGTCCCGTTACGCTTTTCAGCCAGACCACTAAGAGCACCGCCGGGTTCTATCACATGAAGGCGGTTATTGAGGAGCGCATAAAAGCTGCGGGCGGCTCTTTAGAGGCGTTTGATGCCAACGACAGCATTTGCCGCCAAGTAAGCAACCGGGAACCTGCCCTCACTCGGTTTGCCGCCGAGCACGACGTGGTGGTGTTCGTGAGTGGCCGCAAAAGCTCGAACGGTAAGGCCTTGTTTTCAGTGGTCAACAAAACCAACACGCGCAGCTACTTTGTGGAGAACGAGCAGGAAATCGACGAAGAGTGGTTTCAAGGGGCCGAGTCCGTTGGCATCTGTGGGGCGACCAGCACGCCGATGTGGCTGATGCAGCGCGTGAAAGAGCGTATCGAGCAAGTACCGGAGACAGTAGCCTAGCTACCCTACAGTCGAGTACGAGAGGGGCGGCAGAGCCAGCGTTGAAACAACCAGTTCAACGCTGCCCTGCCGCCCCTTATCTGTTAAACACAATGCTACCTTCGCGTCATGCGCAAATATTTCAACTACTTTCTCAACGGCTTCCTTATTGTAGCGCCCATCGGCCTTACCGGGTACATCCTCTACTCTGTGTTTCACTGGCTCGATAATCTGTTTCCGAATTACGGCGTGCCAGGGCTGGGGCTGCTAGGGGCGGTAGTGGTTGTAACGCTGATAGGCTTCGTGGCAAAGTCGTTTATGGTGCGGCCGTTCCTGGTTATTGCCGAGCGGTTGTTGCACCGCACGCCACTAGTCAGTATTATCTATTCCAGCCTCAAAGACCTCTTCGATGCCTTTGTGGGCGACAATCAAAAGTTCAACTGTCCCGTGCTGGCCCGCATGAACGCGCAGGACGAGGTGTATAAAATGGGCTTTGTAACGCAGGACGCCATGCTCGCCATCAACCGCGAAGAGTTGCTAGCCGTGTACTTTCCGCATTCCTACAACTTCTCCGGCGAGCTAGTACTGATGCCTATTGCCAACATCACCTATCTGGATTTGCCGAGCAGTGAAGTCATGAAGTTCATCGTGTCGGGTGGTGTTTCACGCTTGATTTGAGCGTCTGAGGGGGCAGGCAGTGGAGGCGTTTCGGCAAGCTCGGCGTAACTGTTCTTCGGATAGACAAGTTGAATAGGCTATGAATACAAACTGCCTATTTAGCAATGCCCACTAAGTTGCACTACCGCGCCTACGGCACCGGGCCGCGGGTGATTCTGGCATTTCACGGCTACGGGCAGGGCGAAGGGCACTGGCGCACGCTTATTGGCGAATTGAGTGCAGAAGTGACAGTGTATGCCTTCGACTTGTTTTACCATGGCCGCAGCCGGCTGGCCAAAGCAGATGCGCCACTTACCAAAAACCGCCTGGGCGAGTTACTAAACGACTTTCTGACAGCTAATAATATCGAAAGCTTCAGTTTGCTGGCGTTTAGCATGGGCGCTAAGTTTGCCCTCACAGCCGTTGAGAACTTCCCGGACCGGGTGCAGCAAGTGTGGCTGATTGCGCCCGATGGATTGCAACGGCAGTTCTGGTATTCGCTGGCTACGTATCCGCCCTGGATGCGTGGGGTGCTGGGCCGGGCGGTGTTGCGGCCCCAACGGCTGCTACAGTTTCTGGGCACGCTCGAACAACGCCGCCTGGTGCCCGCCAACCTTGTGCGCTTCGCCGAATGGCAGCTGGAGAGCCGCGAGAAGCGGCTGCGCGTGTACCGTAGCTGGGTCGGCTTCCGGCTTCTCACGTTCAGTTTGCGGGCCTTGGCGGAACTGCTCAACCAGCGACCTATAGCCGTCACCTTTTTCCTGGGCCGCCACGACCAAGTAATTCCGCACGCCGGGCTGCAACGGTTTATTGCCTTGCTGCACGGCGCCGAAACCATTGTGCTGGAAGCTGGTCACGCGGGGCTTATCTACAACGTGGCGGCCTATCTGCGGCGGCATCCGGAGGTGAAGTTGTAGCGCTAAGCTGGCTACGACAGGTCCGGCTGATTCCGAAACACCTTGTTGTCTATGGAATACCGGCCGGGGCCTTTAATCATAAAGAACAAGAGCAAGCCCAGCACAAGAATAGACAACCAAAGCTCCGTGTTTTCTGTCCGGAAGCCGCGTTGCGGATTAACCACTAATGCGGCACCAAACACAATAGGCATCTGGCACAAAAGCGCGAGTCGAGTTAAGGCGCCAAAGGCAATCATCAAGCCGCCAAGCATGTGCACGACACTAAAGAAGAGCGAGGCCTTGCTAAGTTCGCCTAAGCTTTGCTGCTGGCTCAGCAGGTAGTATACGTCACTGTTCTTGCTTAGAAACGAGACGCCTTTTATAAACAAAAACAGGCCTAATAGAATGCGCAGCGCGTCCATCCAAACCGGATTGCTGGCGCTGTTCTTGGCTCTGTGTCCGGCTAGGTGGGGGGAGTTTGAAAGTGCCATGACATTGTTCGGGTAAGGGGTGGGAGTAGGTCGGAGACTAGCTGTGCGTTGCTTTAGTCATTGCGTAATTTATTGTTTTTTTCACTAGAAAGTCACTGTCAATTACTATTCTAACTCACGCTCATAGAGCTGAAAACTCGCTTCGTCGAACGTCACGAAAACCACCTCTTGCGGCAGATCGTGCTGTTCCAGAAACGCCCGCACTTCGCGCACGGCAATAGCAGTGGCTTCTGCTTTCGGATAACCATAAACGCCTGTACTGATGCCAGGAAAGGCAATGCTACGCAACTGATTTTCGGTGGCTAAGCGCAGGCTATTGCGGTAGCAGTTGGCTAATAGCTCGGGCTCCTGCTTGTGCCCGCCGTTCCAAACCGGCCCAACGGTGTGAACAACGTGCCGGGCCGGCAGCCGGCCCCCCGTGGTAATAACGGCTTCGCCGGTACGCAGGCCTTTGCCGTAGTAGCCGGCCCGCAAGCGGCGGCAAGCTTCCAGAATTTCGGGCCCGCCAGCGCGGTGTATGGCCCCATCAACACCGCCTCCGCCCAGCAAACTAGAGTTGGCTGCATTCACAACGGCGTCGGTGTCAATGCGGGTGATGTCGCCGCGGTAAAGCAGGAGGCGGCCAAAGGATTTAGCTTCCGTGCGCCAGGTAGTAGGGGTGGAGGCAGTAGGCATAGTAGTTGTGGTTCTGGGTAGATGGGTTGAAGTACGCGCACGACGAGGCGTGGGCTGCGGTTGAGCAGTCGTTTTCTAGACTTGGGTAGCCCGCAATGCAACTTGGGTAACATCTTTTGGTTGAAGCGCAGCAGAAGCTATACGTTTAGTTATCAATCAACCAAACACTCCCTCTACCATGGAACCTTCCAATCGTGACCCGCAACTCTGGCGTATGGCAAAAGACCGCGCCAAATTCAAGTCGCACGTATTCACGTATTTTCTGGTAAATACATTGCTCTGGGTTATTTGGGCTCTGACGGGGCGCGAGGCTAGCCCGATGCCGTGGCCGCTGTGGGTGGCCATCTTCTGGGGTTTTGGGGTGGTACTGCAAGGAATCAAAGCCTATGCAGGCTTCGGAGAAGAGCAACAATCAGAGCGCGAATACGAGAAGTTGATCCGCCAGCGGGAGCCCTAAGAATAGCGGAACCCTGAACCAGAAACTGGCAGTATGGGGCGCGTGTCGTGCCCTCGTTCCCGCTTGTGGGTGACGGATCGGCAAGCGGCAACTTTCCAGCCGAGTCCACGGTTTAGTGGCTGTATGAAACTACACCGACTGCTTCCCCTTGTATTGCTAGCGCCGCTGGCCTTGGTTTCCTCTGCCCCCGACCGGCCCACGGCGGCTGCAGATGCCAACCTGAGCAAGATTAAACTGCTTGCTGGCTTTACCATTACGTATTTTGCGCAAGGCGTCAAAAGTGCTCGGGAACTGGCCGTAGGGCCCGACGGCACGGTGTACGTAGGCAGCCGCGACGCTGGTAAAGTGTATGGTTTGCCTGACCGCAACAAGGATGGCAAAGCCGACGAGGTAATCACCATTGCCAACGGCCTGAACGGTCCGAACGGGGTAGCGGTCCGCAATGGCGCCCTGTACGTGGCCGAAGTCAACCGCATCACCCGCTACGACAACATCGCGCAGAAGCTCAAGCAGCCGCCCAAGCCCGTACTGGTTTTCGACCAGTTGCCCAACAACGAGTGGCACGGCTACCGTTACATTGCTTTCGGGCCCGATGGCAAGCTCTACGTGCCCGTGGGCGCACCCTGCAACACCTGCATTCCCTCCGAGCCCGTTATCGGCACCATCACCCGGATGAACGCCGATGGCACCGGCCAGGAAGTCTTTGCTCAGGGTGTGCGCAACACCGTGGGCTTCGATTGGAGTCCCGTCGATAAAGTGCTGTGGTTCACCGACAACGGCCGCGACCAGCTCGGCGACAACTTGCCTTCCGATGAGTTGAACCGCGCCCCTAATGCCGGTTTGCACTTCGGCTTTCCGTACTTTTTTGCGGGTGATATACCCGACCCCGAGTTCGGCAAAGGCCGCTCCGCCGCGACGTATACCAAGCCCGCGCGCAAACTCGGTCCGCATGTAGCAGCGCTCGGTATGAAATTTTACACCGGCAAAAAATTCCCGGCCACCTACCGCAACCAGATTTTCATTCCTGAGCATGGCTCCTGGAACCGGAGCAGCAAGCTAGGCTACCGCATTTCGCTGGTGCGCGTTGATGCAACCGGCAAACAAGCCAAGAGCTACGAAACCTTCGCCGAAGGCTGGTTGCAGGGCCAAAAAGCCTGGGGCCGCCCCGTCTGCCTGCTCGTACTCCCCGACGGCTCCATGCTAGTTTCCGACGACCAGAACGATGCCGTGTATCGGATTAGCTACAAGGGGTAAAGAGCCTGCAACCAGCGTTTCACCTCACGAAACACGCCGGTAGAACGTACTGTCCAAGTAATTTTCTGTTGGTGCCGATACCCGCGAAGTGGAACTTCCCGTTACATTACGGTCATGAAGAAACAGCGGGTTCCGAAGCGGGTTCTGGGGCGGTTGGAACTAGTGGATTTTCCTGGGTTCCAGCTTTGGGGGGTAGAGGCCAAGGTAGATACCGGAGCCTATACCAGCGCCATTCATTGCTCTGATATTAAAGTGGTAACCGGACCCAGTGGGCGGCCGTGCCTGCGCGTGCTGCTTTTGGACCCTTCGCATCCCAACTTCGACGGCACGCTGATGGAATTCACTGAGTTTTCGCTTCGGGATATCAAGAGTTCCAATGGCGAGATGCAGGAACGCTATGTCATTCGGGCGGTTCTGCGAATATTTGGTGAAGATTTCGACACCGAGTTTTCTTTATCTGATCGATCTGATATGAGATATCCCGTGCTACTCGGGCGGCGCCTGCTCCGGCAGGGGCATTTCGTGGTTGATGTAGCGCGGCGTAATATGTCATATAGTGCTCAACTAGCGGCCAAAACTTCGCGCACTTAAACGGCCGCGCTTATTTGTTACTTGCGGCTTCGTAGGCCATGCTTGGGTCTTCGCTTCAATCTACTCTATCTTTTTTCCAATGAAACTGGCGATTCTGTCGCGTGAACCCAAGTTATATTCCACCACTCGCCTCGTGCAAGCCGCCCAACAGCGCGGGCACGAAGCCCTAGTGGTGGATCATTTACACTGCAACCTCGTGCTCGAAAAGGGCAAGCCTGATATTATCTATCAAGGCCACCGCCTCACGGGCGTTGATGCTATTATCCCGCGTATTGGGGCCTCCGTTACGTTCTACGGCTGTGCTGTAGTGCGCCAATTCGAGATGATGAAAGTGCGGACCGCTGTTGAGAGTCAGGCAATTGTGCGCAGCCGCGACAAGCTCCGTTCCATGCAGATTCTGGCCCGCGCCGGCGTCGGCATGCCCAAAACGGCCTTCACCAACTACTCCGACGAGGTGGCTGAGATGATCGAACAGGTGGGTGGTGCGCCGGTCATTATCAAGCTACTTGAAGGCACCCAAGGGCTGGGGGTGGTGCTGGCCGAAAGCGCCAAGGCCGCTCAATCCGTCATCGAAGCCTTCCACAACCTGAAGGCCCGCATTATTGTGCAGGAATTTATTGCTGAAAGCAAAGGCGCCGACTTACGCGCTTTTGTGGTGAACGGCGAGGTAGTGGGGGCTATGAAACGCCAAGGCAAGGAAGGCGAATTTCGCTCGAACTTGCACCGTGGCGGTACGGGCGTGCTGGTGAAGCTAACCCGAGTTGAAAAAGCGGCGGCTCTGCTGGCGGCTAAGTCGCTCGGCCTCGGCATTGCCGGCGTGGATATGCTCCAAAGCAAACGGGGCCCGCTGGTGCTGGAAGTAAACTCTTCGCCCGGTCTCGAAGGCATCGAGAAAGCCACTGGCCTCGATATTGCCGGCAAAATCATCGAGTATACCGCGGAAATAGCCCAGAAAAAAAAGTCGAAAGCCAAACCCAGAACAGCACTAGCGGCCCTGCCCGACAACCAGCCGGACTTGCCGCGGTAGCTCTACAAACGTGTGAGAAAGTGTATAGGGAAACGTGTGGCGCTGCCTGCCGAAGCACCTCGCCTCGTGTAGTGAACTCCAGCGCTTGCTCAACGAAGCACGCAAGACGCTTCAGCAAGTACCCCAGGACGTTCTAGCAAGCACTATCGACCGACGTTCCCGATAGGCTCTCAGCCGCGGCGCTATGTTGCCTGGCGTTGTAGTACAGGGATGTTCAATAAAGCGTAGAACGCAAGTTCTGCGTCACTTTATTTCTACCGCCTCTTTATTCCAGTTGCTCGTTTC
>NZ_CAXTBM010000078.1:0-22886 GCF_964242765.1 uncultured Hymenobacter sp. | reverse complement strand
GCCTAGAGATTTCTAAAACTCCCGCTGAGGTAGCAGCCGTAGCCAACACCTTCCTCAAGGACGGTTCAAAACTGAACGTGTCGGGCCTCGCTTAAGCTCGTCGCTGTTCCCACTTCCATCTAAACTTCGCATCCAGCATGAATTTCTTTCAAATCCTCTCCGAAATCGAGAAAACCGATCCTGAAGTTTTCGAGCGTTTCGATTCTCGCCGTCGCGTGTTCAAGCACCTGACCGGCTTCGGCAAAAAAATGACGGCTGCCGCCCTTCCTTTGGCCATGGGTACCATCTTCAACAAGGCGTACGGGCAGGCGTCAAGCGCTCCGAGCGTGAACGATGTACTTAACTTTGCTCTGAAGCTGGAATATCTGGAAGCTTACTTTTATAATCTGGGCTTGCAGGGCGATGGCAACATCGTCGTGGGCAACGGGACTGGCGCTACCGCCGTTACGCCCGCTCAAACAATCTTCCGGAACGCGTTCAGCCCCACGAACTTGGCCTCGCTGCTCAAAATTCGGACCGACGAGAACAACCACGTCAACTTCTTGCGTACTGCTCTCAGCAACAACGCTATTGCTGCTCCCGCCGTGTCGCAATTCGATTACACTGGCGGCAAGGGCTCGGGCACAGGTCCTTTCGCGGGTGTTTTCACGAACCCTGCTCTGTTTCTAGCAGTTGCTCAATCCTTGGAGGATACGGGTGTGCGAGCTTATAAAGGCGGTGCTCCTTATCTGGCGTCCAACAAAGATGTTTTGACTGCTGCGCTCAACATCCACTCGGTGGAAGCTCGGCACGCTTCGCGGCTGCGCACCATGCGCCGTGGCGGTGTCAACAACGACAAAGCATCGGGTACTGTAGGAGCTGGTACGGGCGCTTCGCCTAAGAGCTGGATTTCCGGCCAGGACGGTGGTGGTGCTTCTCCAGCTCAGACGGCCCCCATCTACGGGGCAGGCATGGCGCCTGCCTATACTCCCGCAGGCATTACGTTCCCTGCCGAAGACAACGTATCACAAGGAGCCAACGGCGCCCAGCCAGCTGTGAACCTACAGACGGCCTTAGCTTCCTTGATGTTCCCTGCTTCTGCTTTCTCGGAAGCTTTCGATGAGCCCCTCGACGTACCAACGGTATCGACAATTGCTCGTACGTTCACCATTACAAGCAGTACCTTATTCTAAGTCGCTTAGCGTTACTAACTAATTTGCTTATTCCAGAAAGGACGGTCAGTTAGGCCGTCCTTTTTTGTTCTGTGGCCATGCAACTTTCGCAATAAGCAGCCTGCTCTACTCATTAGCGCATCCCGGTTTATCGAAGTATCTTTGTTGGGCCGAGGCTACCTGTTTGTTTTATGTTCAGCCTGCCGGCTTTCTTGCGTATGTTGGAATCTTCTGTTTCTTTTCTGGCGCGTGCCATGCAGCGCCGCTCTTTTTTCCGGGTGGCGGGTGCTACCCTTGCTACTTCGACACTAGTACTGGCGGGCTGCAAAGATGATGATAAGGAACCAGCCGCTCCCGTCACGACCAATGTATTGGCTTTTAATGGCTTCGATGCCAACGGCAATCCCATCGATGATGGAGTTCTTAACTACGCCTATTTACTGGAGCAACTCGAAGCTGCCTTCTACACGAAGGTAGTAGCGGCTCCACCCGCTGATTTGTTGCCGGGTGAATTAGCTTTCCTCACCGACTTGCGGGACCACGAACTGATTCACCGAGAATATTTGAAGGTCGCCTTGGGCAGCAAAGCCTATGATGCCAGCGCGACTACGCCTTTAGCGTTCAACTTTTCCTCTCTCACGCTTACCACTCGGGTAGGCGTTTGGACAGCGGCCCAACAACTCGAAGACATCGGGGTAGCGGCATACAATGGCGCGGGCAAACTGCTTACTGTAACTGCCAACTTACTGGCACTAGGTAAAATTGCTTCGGTAGAAGCCCGTCATGCAGCCCTGGTTCACGAGGTATTGCAGTCCGACTCTTTTGCGTCGACGGTGGGTGCCGATGGCCTCGACGATGCCAAAACACCAACCGAAGTTATCGAGCTGATCAAGCCGTTTTTGCCCATTGAAGTATCTGTAGCGGCCTTGCCGACTGCTTAAGGCTGTATACCGCCATGAATATTCTGAAGCTTCTGGCCGATTTGGCCGCCACTACCCCCGACCAGTTCGAGCAACCCGCCGCGCGGCGCGATGCCCTTAACAACTTGCGTCGTTTCGGGGCGAAAACCCTTGCTGCTGCCTTGCCTTTAGGGTTAGCGAGCGTACCAGCTCTGGCCCGCGACACACGTACTATCCTGGATTCGTTGTTGCTTGCCTTGCGGCTGGAGCGGCTGCAAAACGCTTTCTATACGCAAGCACTAGCCGCCCCCGCTAATTTCTTTCCTGCCGACGCTAGCATCCGGGCCTCGATTGTGAAGATACAGGCGCACCAACAGCAGCATGCAGCCCTGTTGGTTCGTCTCATCAGCACTTCCAATGGCGACGTACCCACCTTACCTAGGTACGATTTTACAGGCAGCAAAAACAACACGCAGGCGGGTTTATTTCCAAGCGTGTTCACTGACTTCAACGAATTCTTGCGGCTAGCGCAATTACTCGAAGACACGGGAGTGCGCGCCTACAAGGCCATAGTGGAGTTTCTGGTTCAGGACAACTACATCTTGCAAACCACTCTGCAGCTTCATTCCACCGAAAGCCGGCACGCCACCCGCATCCGTACCATGCGGCGGCAACGCGGAGCCGTAGTTAAGCCGTGGCCTAGCCCCGCCGATGCCGACATCACAGTTGCCAACAAAACGGCCGTGGTATACGCCACCGAACACGCAACAACTCAGCTTCTATCCGATTATACCTCGGTGCCTTTCCGGCTGTTGCCCATCGGGTCTGGCCCCAACATTCTGACCCAGAGCGTACCCGAAGCTTTCGACGAGCCTTTATCGGCCGATAGCGTGGATGGGCTGTTAAACTTGTTCACACTGTAAGCAAACCGCTGTTGTTTAGGTGGAAGAACCGCTTTGTTAATTTTTCCAGAAAAAAGGAACTCAAAAGGGCTCCTTTTTTTTATGAGCCTCGACAGAATATAGATTTATAACTTTATTAGTAAGTAATTCATCGTCCAAATCTTATACCACTATATGCAGGCAAGTTGACTATATTTTGAGAGCCTAACCTTACTCGCACTTCATTGCCCCACTCGGTCGAAGCGCATCCTTTTTTCAGCGTTTCGTATACATCCTTACCATCCCAAATTCTCGCCCACAACCCAAAAGTAAATAAGCTTACTCCTATGTTGGAATATGCAAAAACCATTCTGCTCAAAGTGAGCTTCGATAAAATCCTATTTGAGAAGGAACTTCGTAAAGCTCTTCGTATGCTGGTCCCGGCTGAGTTAGCCCAATTCCGAGTATGGTGCTACGAGCAGTTCTCCCGTATCTATCACCGCATCCTCAACCGCGTGTTTGCTCAGCCAGTTCTTTAAATTAACTAGCCTATAGTACCAGGGGTCACTTTGCGGGTAAGCTTACCCGCAAAGTGACCCCTTTCTTATTGTACTGTGCGCTTATTCCTCTCCCGTTACAAAGCGGATATTTCGTTGCAGTCCAGCATATCCGGTCCGCTTCACTGCCGACTGCCGAAATAGCTCCGCAAACAACTCGTGCGTAATCTCCTGCCAGTCACCAGGACGCAGATCCTTCAGGCCCGGATGCGGCGTGAATTGGGGCTCCTGGTGGGGCTTAGCAAAGCGGTTCCAAGGGCATACTTCCTGGCAGATGTCGCAGCCGAACACCCAGTTACCAAACTTGCCCTCGACTTCGCGGGGTATCTGGTCTTTCAGCTCGATGGTGAAGTAGCTGATACACTTGCTGCCATCCACCACGTAGGGCTCGGTAATGGCGCCAGTGGGGCAGGCATCTAGGCATTTGGTGCAGGTACCGCAGTAGTCTTTGATGGGCCCGTCATAGTCTAGCTCCAGGTCTATAATTAGTTCGGCTATGAAGTAGAAGGAACCCGCGCCGGGCGTAATCAGGTTGGTGTTTTTGCCCATCCAGCCGGCGCCGCTCCGCTTGGCCCAGGCTTTATCCATCACCGGCGCCGAATCAACGAACACCCGGCCGCCTACCTCTCCTATTTCCTCCTGGATGGCTGCCAACAGCGTTTTCAGCTTGTCTTTGATGACAAAGTGGTAGTCGCGGCCGTAGGCGTACTTGCTGACTTTGAGGGTGTCGTCGGGCTGTTGGGTTTCTTCGGGTGGGTAATAGTTCAGCAGCAGCGAAACCACCGACTTAGCGCCCTCCACCAATAAACGTGGATCGAGGCGCTTGTCGAAGTGGTTGGCCATGTAACCCATCTGGCCGTGCATGTTGCGGTTCAGCCAGTTTTCGAGGCGCGGAGCTTCTTCCTCCAGAAACTCGGCCTTCGATATACCGCAATACATAAAGCCCAGCTCCGCCGCACGTTGCTTGATGAAGGCTGTATAATGAGCGGTGGGGAGCATGCGCTATAAATTAGGCAGAAGATGAATTTCTAATTTGATACAAAGGTCAGAACAAAAAAGTAGCCCTGACTAGTGCCAGAGCTACTCATTCTGATTACTGCTCTTAAGATTGATTTGTTAAGCAAACAACTCGCCGGTGTTGCCGCGCAGGTGCTGCGGCATGAGCTTGCCGAGGTGCTGATAGGCGTGCTCGGTGGCTTCGCGGCCGCGGCTGGTGCGCTTGATGTAGCCCTCCTGAATGAGGAACGGCTCGTACACTTCCTCTATGGTTTCGGCTTCTTCCCCGCAAGCCGTGGCAATGGTGCTCAAACCTACCGGACCACCCTTGAACTTATCGATGATGGTGGTGAGGATCCGCTTGTCCATGTCGTCGAGGCCGCGGGCGTCCACATCGAGGGCGTTCAGCGCAAATTGGGCTATTTCCACCGTAATGGTGCCGTCGCCTTTGATCTGGGCAAAGTCGCGGGTGCGGCGCAGCAGGTTGTTGGCAATACGCGGAGTACCGCGCGAGCGGCGCGCAATTTCAAAGGCGGCATCCTCGTGGATGGGCGTACCCAGAATTTCGGCCGAGCGCTGCACAATGCTGGTCAGCAATTTGGAATCGTAGTACTCTAGGCGTGAGCTGATGCCAAAACGGGCCCGCAGTGGCGACGTGAGCATGCCGGAGCGCGTGGTAGCCCCAATCAGCGTGAAGGGCGACAAGGTAATCTGCACGGAGCGAGCATTCGGACCCGAGTCGAGCATAATGTCGATGCGGTAGTCCTCCATGGCGGAGTATAGGTATTCTTCTACCACCGGGTTTAGGCGGTGAATCTCGTCGATGAAGAGTACGTCGTGCGGCTCGAGGTTGGTGAGCAAGCCGGCCAGGTCGGAAGGCTTGTCGAGTACTGGGCCACTGGTCATCTTGATGCCGGATTCCAGCTCGTTGGCGATGATGTGTGAGAGGGTGGTTTTGCCCAAGCCGGGAGGCCCGTGCAACAGCACGTGGTCGAGGGCATCGCCGCGGCGTTTGGCAGCAGCCACAAACACCTTCAGGTTCTCGACTACCTTGTCCTGCCCCGCGAAATCGTCGAACGAAAGCGGGCGGAGGGCCTTGTCAATGTCCTTTTCGGAGGCATCCATGTTGTCTTTGCCGCCGGTGAGATAAGATTCGCGCATAGCAGCCGAATGGAAAGGTTGATGTTAGAAAGGTAACACCTATGCCCAACAAATTGTCCCTTTTTTAGCAAAAAAACATTCAGATAGGCAGATAAACTAATATCATTAGCAATTACCTGGTAAAAGCCTCTATCTTACTTCATTTCAGCTTATACACGGCACTACTATGAGCGTTTGATTTCTTCACACAAAGCTATTCACGTCCTGTTGGGTAAGCTTAGAATTTGATTTGTTGAATTCCTAAACGAAGGCTCCCGTAACTTGCAGCTTCCATTGCTTTTGCTGCTGCATGTCTTCTTCCGCTTCCAACAACTGGCTTGAAACGCTCCCTGCTGACTTTTACGACCAACTGGCGCATTGTCTCTCCCTGCATGGCATGGCTTGCTTGGAGTTGCTTAGCCGCTCGCAAGATGATTTGATTCGCCAACTCGTGGCGCTTACTGGCCTTACTATCGAACAGGTTAATCAGCTCAACACCGTTGCCAGCCACGAACAACTCTTGCAAGCCCTCGAGAATCAACCTCGCCCGCTGTATGACCTACTCCTGCTAGGCCGCCTCACGCTGGATACCAGCTTGGCAGAGCCCGTAATGGCCTATGTGCGGCGCCAGATGAGCATAGGCATTGCGCAGATGCAGCAATTGAAAACGTACTGCCAAGAGTTGAGTGGCGCGTTTTTGGCTACGCTCGAACAGCAACTGCCAGCGGAGATGCTGCTGGGCTTGCACCGACTGCGGGTCGAAGAAGTGTTTCAGGCGTATGTTGCTGCCCATCCAGCACCTGCGCCCATAGCGGCCACCATTCGGTTTTCGGAGGCGCAGTTGCAGATGGTGCGTTTAGCGCTGCTCCTGGTTCACTCCTTGCCCGAAGCTGGCGACCATGCCTTTCTGCGTGCGGTGGCGGCTTTGCCCAACTTGCAACCTGCGGCCCTAGAACCCATGATTGAGCGCTTGGGCAAACTACAGGCCGCTGAAGAACTGCCGCTGAGCTTGGCGGAGCTAGTACAACTCTACCAAGCCATGCAGGTGTGCGGTATGGTGTTCGTGTCGGAAGTGCTAGAGCAGTTGGGGCTGGAAGGGCTCTTTCCGGCGCGGCCCGCCGAAGAAACAGCAACTGCACCAGCACCAAGTCATCGGCAAGCGGTGGGCGAGATGGTGAGCGGCTTCACGCGGTGGGTGCAGCACACGTTTCCGCAGGAACCTGCTTTGCTAGCGGCCCGGCAGCAAGTATTGGCTTTAGCTGATTGGCTATAGCACGCCGTTGATCGACAACGGTTTGTTCCGACAATCTACTTATTGCGGGCTGTTAGGCAGCAACACTTCAATTTCCAGGTGCAGCCATTCGTCTTCCCATGCTTTGTGGTTGAGGCGGGCTTCGAGCGGGAAGCCCGCGTCGAGAAGGCGGGCCACGGTTTCGTTGCGACCTTCGGGCAGATAGCCTAGCCAAACGGGTTCGGCATCGGCAGTCAGGACGCGCACCGCCCAATCGTCGTAGGTGCTATTGGCCTCGCGGACCAGCACTAGGTGTTGCCCGATTTGCAGTTGCGGTTCGTAGTTGGGCAAGCCAGGGCGGTGGGTGGTACCGGCCACCAGGCATTCAAGCAGAACAAGAGCGGAAGAATCGGGAGCGGCCATAGAAACGGGGCTGGTGAGGACGTAAAGTAAAGAAGTAGCCTTGAGCTTCGTAACAGCTTCCTGAAAATCTTCGACCAGCCTGCTCCTACGCTCGTAATTTATGTGCTGCGGCCAGGGCTGCGGTATTCACGATCTAGCCCATGCAGAGGGCCATCAAGCTATTATGTACAGTAAAACAGAAGTTTCACAAATTCGTCAAGCCTTTTGGACTACGTTTGGTCAATATATGGCTCCGGTGCCATCGGCAGAAGGCGTTCCAACGAACTGGATCAACTACAAAACCGGCCTCAAGCACGTGTATTTTCGACTGCACGCCGATGGCCGCCGCGCTTCTATCGGCATCGAGCTAACGCATCCGGATGCCGGAATCCGAGAGTTGTTTTTTGAGCAGTTTCAAGAGCTTCAACCCATGCTACACGAAACGCTAGGCGAGACTTGGCAATGGGAACCTGATGCAGAAGACGCTAATGGTCAGTCTATCAGCCGCATTTACCAGGAGTTACAACCGGTTAACTTGTTTAGCCGCGACGATTGGCCGGGGCTCATTTCCTTTTTCAAGCCCCGTTTGGTCGCACTAGACGATTTCTGGAGCACCGCGCAGTATGCGTTCGATGAACTACGGTAGTTAGTCTATTCCCAAATCATTCGTGAAGCTATCGTTCAACTGAATTTCGGGCACAGCTATACCGCTCTGATAGCTGGTGATGCCTACTGTGGCTCGTTGCACTTCGTAAAGGGTGGCAGGCGCGGGCAGCAGGCGGGCATGATTCTGTGCTACTATCCATTCTGTGAGGTCGGCAACAGTATATTTCGACCAGTCCAACGGTGTAGGGCCACTGTTTAGTAGCCATTGAAGCCAACCAGATGAGGGAGGTCGTAGGGACGCTAATTGCGGCACCTTTAATCTCAGGCAAATAACCAGTTGTGCCAGGAGAGTCCTTGAATGGCGGAACGTACCGAGTAGCATCGTGTCCTCGACTGTCTGGAACTTTGGCCGGATGCAGTTGCATACTTGTTTCAACACAGTATAGTACACTGCCGTACGGGCCGGGTCAGGGGACAGGCATTTGAGCCGGGTCACGCAAGCTGCCGCCTCCCCGACCGTACCAATGTTTTTAACCTCCGGGTCTGGAATGGCAATCTGGAAGTGCTTCTCAAAGGCAACAACTAATTTGACCGTATCGAGGCCCATGGTATCTTATTGAAATATCGAAGCTGTTTAGAAAGTCGCTCAAAACAAGCCGGACTTTCATGCCAAGTGCCGCCGAAGCATCTACGCCGCTTAGTAGGGGCACTTTAACAAAGAGATAAATATGCTAGCATAAGGGCCTATCGGATATGTTCTAAGTTGCGGCCAACTTCACTTTACCTTTCACCTACATGAGAAAGCTATTTCTACCCACCGCGTTATTACTGGCCGCTGCCGGCTCTTGGGGGTTTCATTCTAAAGTGGCCGAGCCAGTCGGCCAGATGATGGTTATCAGCAACGTATCCATTGGGTTCGATGCCCAAGCTAGCATCGTTGTTATTGCGCCCGACGGAACACAGAAAGAGAAAACCATTGAATTCAGTAAGGGAAGCGCCAAGAAAGTGGCAGCCAATATGACGGAAGTGCATAAAGCCGCATTGGTGACCATCAACGAATACTCCCGCAGTGGCTGGCACCTGGTTAGTGTGGCCCCGAGCGGGCTAACAAACGGTGGCAACACTTTTTTCAGCCAGAACGTCTACTTGCTGGAAAAATAGTAGCGCAGTTTTATAGTACCTCCATGCACAAAGCAACGGCCGCCTCAGCAGTGAGCCGGCCGTTGCTTTGTGCATGGAAATAGGCCTGTGCTTGGCTATTTAAACGCCTGAATACCGGTAATATCGGCACCCGTGATAAGCAGGTGGATGTCGTGGGTGCCTTCGTAGGTGATAACGGATTCCAGATTCATCATGTGGCGCATGATGGGGTATTCACCGGTGATGCCCATGCCGCCGTGGATCTGGCGGGCTTCACGCGCTATGTGCAAGGCCATATCCACGGAGTTGCGCTTAGCCATGCTGATTTGGGCGCTGGTGGCTTTGCCTTCGTTTTTGAGCGTGCCGAGGCGCCACGCCATCAGTTGGGCTTTGGTGATTTCCGTCAGCATCTCGGCTAGCTTCTTCTGCTGCAACTGGAAGCCCCCGATGGGTTTGCCGAACTGCGTGCGTTCCAGCGAGTACTTCAGGGCCGACTCGTAGCAGTCGATAGCGGCACCAATGGCACCCCAGGCAATACCGAAACGGGCGGAATCGAGGCAGGATAAAGGACCTTTGAGGCCATCGATGTTAGGCAACACGTTTTCTTTAGGAATGCGCACATCTTCGAACACCAACTCGCCGGTGGTGCTGGCGCGCAAGCTCCACTTATTATGGATTTCGGGGGTGCTGAATCCTTCCATACCACGCTCCACTATCACGCCCCGAATGCGGCCGTTGTTGTCCTTGGCCCACACGACGGCTACTTGCGCTTCGGGCGAATTGCTGATCCAGAGCTTGGCACCGTTCAGCAGGTAGTAGTCGCCTTTGTCTTCGAGCTTGGTTACCATGCCGCCGGGGTTGGAGCCGTGGTCGGGTTCGGTGAGGCCAAAGCAGCCGAGCCACTCGCCAGAAGCCAGTTTGGGCAGAAACTTGCGGCGCTGTTCCT
Source organism: uncultured Hymenobacter sp. (assembly GCF_964242765.1). NCBI lineage: Bacteria > Pseudomonadati > Bacteroidota > Cytophagia > Cytophagales > Hymenobacteraceae > Hymenobacter > uncultured Hymenobacter sp. The sequence continues at coordinate 12,937 of NZ_CAXTBM010000078.1, read as the reverse complement.
CGGAACCGTAGGCGTAAATCGGGAACATCACCAACGAACCCTGCACCGAGGCCGTGGACCGCATGCCCGAGTCGCCGCGCTCGATTTCCTGCATAATCAGGCCGTAGCTGATGTAGTCGAGGCCGCCACCGCCGTACTCCGTGGGGATGGTGGGGCCGAAAGCGCCCACGTCGCCGAACTTCTTGACAATCTCGGAGGGGAAGTGCGCGTCCTGCGCCCACTTCTCGATGCTGGGGCTGATTTCCTTTTTTACGAAGTCGCGGATGCTCTGGCGAATCAGCTTGTGCTCTTCGGTGAGCAGGCCGTCGAGGTCGAAGTAATCGGTGAAGCCGGCGGCGTTGGTGGAACCGTGGGCTTTGGTGGCCTTGGCCTGGGGCGAGAGGACGTCAGCTTGCGAAGACATGGCAGATTGTTGGGTGGGGATACAAACTCAAAGATAGGGGTTTCAGCATGCAGAACAGGCGGCTACACGGTATGGTTCGGGGCCTAGCACAGCCGCCACTAACGAGCAGATTGTTGAAATTTCTGCTCCTTCTTTTTCCAATAAGTGGTTTCCTCCGTAGAGCTACCCATCCACCTAGTAACCTCAGCACCCGCCCCCATGAGCCACGAGAAAAAACTTAACGAACTAGAAGCCACGGCCATTTGCGGCAACGATATTTCGTCGTCGTGCCTGTACGTATCGGCGCTTTCTATTGCGTATGCCGGTCAGTATGCCTGGGTGGCCTTGCTGATAGTGGGGGCGGTGCTGTTTCTGTTTCGCCGCATCTACGGCGAGGTGGTGGGCGCGCTGCCGCTCAACGGTGGAGCTTACAACGTGCTGCTTAACACCACCAGTAAGCGCAACGCGGCCGTAGCAGCTTGCCTGACCATCTTGTCGTACATGGCGACGGCGGTTATTTCGGCTTCCGAGGCCATGCACTACCTGCATACGCTCTGGCACGGACTGCCTATTATTCTGGCGACGATACTGCTGCTCGGACTTTTTCTGCTGCTTACCATCTTAGGCATTTCCGAATCAGCGGTGGTGGCGGTGGGCATTTTTCTGCTGCACTTGTTTTCGCTTACGCTGCTGGTGGGCGTCACGATGTGGTATTTGTTTACGCACGGCATCGATACGCTAATAACCAACTGGCATATGCCGCTAAAAACCAGTCTGGTTTCAGCGCTATTCCTTGGGTTTAGTGCCGCCATGCTCGGTATTTCGGGGTTCGAGAGTTCTGCCAACTTCGTGGAGGAGCAGGCCGAAGGCGTGTTCCAGAAAACGTTGCGCAACATGTGGGTGGTCGTGACGGTGTTCAACCCATTGCTGGCGTTTCTGGCCATAGCGGCGTTGCCCCTGGTGGAAGTCGGCCAGCACACCGAAACGCTGCTCTCACACTTAGGCAACAAAACGGGCGGCCCATGGCTGGCCACATTGATTTCGGTGGATGCGGTGGCCGTGCTGAGCGGCGCGGTACTTACGTCGTTTGTGGGCGTGAGCGGCTTGATGAAACGCATGGCCCTGGACCGAATTCTGCCGCAGTTCTTCCTGAAGGAAAACGGCCGCAAAAGCAACTACATCATTCTCGTTACCTTCTTCCTGCTGTGTCTGTCGGTGTTGCTGATTACCAACGGCGAGCTAGGGCCGCTGGCCGGAGTTTATACCATCTCGTTTCTGTCGGTGATGGCCTTTTTTGCGCTCGGCAACTTTCTGCTCAAGAGCAAGCGCCCCAAGCTGCCCCGGCCCGTGTATGCCAGCATAATCACCGTTTCATTGGCTTTGCTGGGCGTGTTGGCGGCACTTTACGGCAACATTCGCATCCGTCCCGACTACTTGGTAGTGTTCCTGCAATACTTCCTCCCGTCCATGTTGGTAGTGTCGGCTATGCTCAACCGAACGGCTATTCTGAACTTGGTGCTAGCGGGCGCCGAGTCGCTTGCCAAGCATTCGCCTCGGATTTCCAATCTTACACAAGCCAACATTCGACAGCAGCTAGAGGAATTGCACAAGCAGGAATTCGTTTTTTTCACGAAAGGCGACAATGTGTCCAACCTCAACAAAGTCATGGCCTACGTAGTGGAAAACGAGTTTACCAACCGCCTCAAAATCGTGACGCTGCTCAAAGAAGGTGAAACCTACTCGCAAGATTTGGTGAGAGACATTAATGTGCTTGACCGGGCCTACGAACAGATTGAAGTGGATTTTGTCACAATCAATGGCACTTTCGGGCCTGAACTCATCGACCGGCTATCCAACGAGTGGCAGATACCGAAGAACTTCATGTTCATTGGCTCCCCCGGTAACGCCTTCCCTTATCAAATTTCCGAGTTAGGCGGCGTGCGACTCATTATATGAGTTGCTAAATCTGCCTGAAAACGAAACGCCCTGCGCTGCTCATTGAAGCAGGCAGGGCGTTTTTTGTAAGGTTTGCTTGCTAGAACTTCACGCCTACCGACGCTAAGAAGTTGCGGGTGGCTTGCGGAAAGTACCAGTTGAAGGTTTGCTGGCGACCGGTGGCGTCAGGGTAGCCGTAGGTGTAGCCGTTGGCCACGTACTCGCGGTTGAGCACGTTGTTCACCAGCAAGCCTAACTCGATTTCCTTCACGAACACCGGCCGAAAAGCGTAGCGCACCCGGAAGTCGAGCACCTGATACGGCTTGATGCTACGCTCGATGCTGGCAGAGTTGTCGAGGTACTGGCGGCTGACGGTTTTGTAGAGCAGCGCCAGTCGCAGGTTCTTCACCGGCTGCCCTTCCAGCGTGTGCGCCGACACGGCAGCGGGCGAGTAGGAAATAGTAGTGGTGCGAGGCTGCGCGTCTACAACGGGGGTGTAGTTTTCGTCATAGATGACGTTGCGGTAGTCGAGGATGCGGTTGCGGCTGAGCGTGAGGGTGCTGCTCAAGCTAATCTTATCGTCGGCGGAGGCAAAGCCGGTTAGCTCCACGCCGGTCCGGTAGCTGCGGGCGACGTTGGTGCGCAGGGCCGTGCCTACGTCGTTCAACTGGCCGGTAGCTACCAGCTGGTCGCGGTAGTTCATGTAGAAATAGTTGGCCTCAAACCGCAGCGAGGTTTTAGGTCCAAGCAAGCTAGCATCAGAACGATTGAAGCGGTAGCCACCTTCAAAGTCTTCGAGGCGCTCGGCCTTGGCGCTCTGGTCGCCGGCCGGGCGGTCGGTGAAATCGGAGCGGACGGGCTCGCGCTGGCCTATCGCAAAGCTGGCGTAGAGCTGCTGCCCTTCGGCCAGCGAGTAAGTGGCACCGGCTTTGGGGTTGAAGAAGGTGTAGCGGGCGCGGGTGGTTACGTCGTTCTGGTCGTCTTCCACCCCATCAATATCGTACTCGATGTGCCGCACTTGCAGGTCGCCGTACACGCCGAGCTTGGGCAGCAGTTGCCAAGTGGCGCGGGCGTAAGCGTTGTAGTCGGTTTTGGTGGCGTCGTTGAAGTAGTAACGCTGGCCGATAGTGCTGTTGGAGGCGTACTGCGCCCAAATTATTTCGCCGTAGTGGTCGTTGGTGAAGCGGTTCCAGGCGCCGCCTACTGTGGCCTGAAAACGGTCGTTGTCGCGAGGCTGATAGTTGAGGGCAAAGGTGCCACCGTAGAAATAGTTATCGAGCCACTTCCGGTCCACCAGATTGGTCCGGGTGATGGTATCGCCGCCGATAGTAACGTTTGCTAGGTTGTAGTCTGAAAAGCGCCGATTAGCCCGGTAGTTTTCGTAGTAGCCGAAGCCGCGCGTGAGGTGCAGTGCGGCGCCCAGGTTCCAGTCGGCGCCTAAGCCTTGCGTGAGGTGCAGTTGGTAGTGGTTTTGCTGGTAGTTGTCGGTCTGGTTGTCGTAGGTGTAGTAGCTGTAGCGGCGGCCTTCCTGCAACACCCGCGCGGCATCCACCTCCGATAACTCGCCGTTGTCGATGTACTGCTGCAAGAGTGCCCGGTTGCCGGTAATGGCCGGTTCTGGCACGCCGTTCCAGGCCTGGTAGGTTTTCTCGCGCCCCGAAAACGTAATGAACTTAACCAGCGTGCTTTTCGCCTGGTAGCCCGCCGCAAAGTAATACGACTTCAAGTCCGAGGAAGCCCGGTTCATGTAGCCGTCCGTGGCAATGCGCGACAAGCGCCCATCCACCATGAAGTGCCCGCCGAGCAGCCCGGTCCCGAACTGCACGTTGTTTTTCCAGGTGTTGAAAGAGCCGTAGGTGTTCTGCGACTCGCCGTAGGCCTCGCGGCGGTTGTCCAGCGTCGAGATATTGATGCTGGCCCCGAAGGCAGCGCCCCCGTTTTGGCTGGTGCCCACGCCGCGCTGCACTTGCAAACTGCTAACCGACGAAGCCAGATCGGGCAAATTCACCAGAAACGACCCGTGCGACTCGGCATCATTGAGCGGCACCCCGTTGATGGTCATGTTGATGCCCGTGTTGCTCGTGCCCCTGATGCGGATATCGGTGTAGCCTACGCCGGCGCCGGCATCGGAGTTTACTACCACCGAAGGCGTCTGGTCGAGCAGGTAGGGCAAGTCCTGGCCGAAGTTGCGCCGGGCTAGTTCTTCCTTGCTGACGTTGGTGTAAGCGGTGGCCGTGCGGTTGTTGGCGCGCGACGCCGTCACGAGGGCTTCGCCGGTGAGTACGCCGCCTGGCTGCAACGTGGTGCTGAGGCGCTGCTCGGCGGCCTGGCCTTGCAGACGCCGCACCAGGGGCTCATAGCCGAGAAACGAGATGCGCAGCTCATGCACTCCGGCGGGCACGGCTGGTAGCGAGAAAGCGCCGTTGGCATCGGTGGCGGCGCTGGCCGCGCCATCCAGCAGGATGGTGGCGCCGGGCAAAGCGGTACCCGTGCGGGCATCCAAGACGGTACCCGATACGGGACCTTGCGCCCATGCCGGAGACATGAGCAGAGGCAGCGCGAGCAGCGCCGCCCCAGAAAGCAGTGAATTTTTCAAAAATTTAACAATGGGAAAAGTGGAACGGACCCTGCACCAGGGGTCGGCGCATTGGTAGTGTCGTTCGCGGATCGTCTGTTCCCTTCGCCGGCATTACCCGGATCAGGTTCAATGGGTATGATCTCAGCCTTGGCCAACTTGGCGTGGGGCACCCCTAAACTTCTGCTGCAAAGGTATACGCTTTCCGTTCGTTGTTCCGAGGAAAACGAAGAATATAGCTGCTTTCGTTGAAAAGATTGTACTTAGGCTCATTGCTCCGCTTGGAGCGGCAATCAGGAAGAAGAATTTGAGAGGCCTTTACTTTCGATTGATAATCAATTACCTTAGGAAGGCTTTCAATTGATTTAACCCGGGTGATAAGAAAACAACAACAGCCTCGGCGCCGTTATTTACTTGGCACCCACCGCTAGTCTGCTCGTTCGTCCTATCATCCTCCCTCCGACCATGACTCCCCTCGTGTACCTACTTGTCGTCCTTGCTATTACCATCTACTTCCTGCTGATTCCCCGGCGGCGCTACCCCAACCCGCCCCAGCCCGACAACGACGACGACGGAGGAGAACCGCTCGACGACGGCCTTCCCGACTTGGACCTTCCGCCCGGCATCACCCGTCCCATCAACGATTGGGAACCGGACTATAACCGGCGTCCGCAACGGCCCGTGCGCCCGACTGCACCGCACCTCACGTAGCATTGCTTTAAAAACTTTGCTTGCACGGCACTGATACAAAACGACCCTTCCGGCGTTGCTCCCTGTTGCTTATCATGATTGATAGGGCAGGAAACAAAATCCGGAAGGGTCGTTGTATTTACTGTGCGTTACAGAGCTAGCTGCTTGATCTTCTCTGGTCTAATCTGGTTTTTATAATTCGCATCCCATGCGCACATAGGCAATCGGGCCTTTGTAGAACACGGTGCCTTGTGGCAGCAACCCAAAACGCGCGTAGAATTCAGCGCTGTCTTGGCGGGCGTCGCACCAGATGTGAGTGGCCCCACGGCGGCGCGCTTCGGCCATGACGTGTTGTAACAAGGCGCTGCCGATGCCTTGGCGCTGATAGCTAGGATGCGTGGCGAATTTGCGGAATCGAGCCTCGGCGCCTTCTACAAAAAGCGAAATAACGGCGAGTAGCTCATCGCCCAGGAAAGCCCCGAAGTGCAGGCCGGCAGCATCGTTTTCCACTTTCACGTAGTCCAGCGGCTTATCGGGCCACAGCACCTGATGGCGCAGCGCGTACGTATCGGCGGGACTGATAGAGCGGATAGCAACGGCAGGCATACCGGCAAGCACTATTCGGCGGTGATGCTGTACGACGCCACGAACTCCTGGCCCGGCTGGAGCGTCAGGATACCTTCTTTATCGGCTAGTTCGCCGGAGTCGCCGACGGAACTGGCAATGCCGTGCCAGGGCTCGATACACACAAACCGGGCGGCGGGCCCTTTGGTCCAGAGGCCGAGGTAGGGAAAGCCGTCGAAGCGGACGCGCACGGCGCGGTTGGAACGGCGGCTGCGCAGCGTGACGTGCGTGAAGTCGAAGTGCTTTAGAACCAACGCATCTTGCTCGAATAGCTCGTAGCGCAGCGGCAATGTTGTTTCTTCACTCAGTATCGGCTCGGTCTGGCCGGTGAGCAAGCCGCCTTCCAGTGAATGCCGCTCGAACGTAACCGGGTGGTCGAACACGAATTCGTAGTCCTCGAATTGCTCGTCGGACAGCAGCGGGCAGCGGAAAGCGGGATGCGCGCCAATGCCGAACAGCAGTTCGCCGTTGCCAACATTAGTTATTTCCCACCCGATAGTAAGCATGGGGCCCGCCAGCCGGTAGCTGATCAGCAAGCTGAAATCGAAGGGAAACAGGGCGCGGGTAGTTTCGTTGGCGCGCAGCTCCAGTGCCAGCTCAGCGGGTGTCTGGCGAACGAGCGTGAATTCCTGGTCGCGGGCAAACCCGTGCTGCGTAAGGCGGTAGCTCTGGCCTTGGTAGGTGTAGGTATCGTTCGGCAGACGGCCCACAACAGGGAAAAGCACCGGGGCATGGCGCGCCCATACGGCCGGGTCGGCCTCCCACATATATTCCAGATTGTTTAGGTCTTTGCGGACAAAGCTGCTCAATTCGGCTCCGTTGGACTGTATGGTCACGCGGGACTGTTCGTTTTCGAGGGTGTAAGTCATGAGGCGGAGGTGGGTGATGAGGTAACGATAATAGGTAGCGAAGAGGGAAAAGGTTGTGAACAAGAATTCCGCTTCTTGTCCTTGCCGCTTGCAACTTCTTCCCTAATTAGCTTCCTAATAATTCATCTACGAGCAAGCGGGCCTGCTCGAAGCGTTGCTCTAGCGCCCCGCTGACTACGGCGAAGTTGGCCTTTTGGTCTAGTAGAGCCTGCTGATAAACTTGAAAGAAGTGCTGGCGCAAATGCGGATGCTCGCGCAACGGGTCGGGCTCCCACGGCAAATCCACGTTCAGCAACAGCACCAAATCGTAATGCTGCTGCTGGACACGCTGCAAAATCCAGTCGGGGCAATAGCCGAAGGCGTGTTCGGCCCACACTTTTATTACCAGCAAATCGGTGTCGCAAAAGAAGACGGCATGGCCTTGCGCCTGCGCCTCGGCAGCCGCTTGCTCTTCCTGATGAAGCTGGCCGTGGGCAATTGCCTCCAGGTCGGGCAGAGTATAATCAGGGCCTTTTTCCTCTAGATAGGTGCGGGCATACTCCGGGGCCCACGTGGTATGGTAATGCGCCGCTAGCCGCCTACTAAGCGTGGTTTTACCCGTAGATTCAGGCCCCGTAACAGCGACGCGCAGCATAGTTCTCGACAAGGAATAAATGGATTGAGGCCAGCAACAGGCTTTTTATTCTGCTTCCTGAATTCGTAGTTGCCCTTTGCGCATAGCGCGGCGCCATTCTAGGTAGCCGTACACGGCCAGGCCGAGGTAGAGGGCGTAGAGGGCACTAGTAGGATAAAGCTGTTTGTACCAAAGGATGGGCACGTACAGAACGTCAACCACAATCCAAAGCAACCAATTTTCCAGGCGTTTGCGCATGAGCAAGTATTGCGCTGCCAAGCTACCGGCGGTAGTAAAACTGTCCCAATGGGGCAGCGCGGCGTCGGTGTGATGCTGCAAATAATAGCCGAAACCAATGGTATAGGCCGCTACAAAAACGGCTACTGCCACCCACTCTTGCGGCTGTGTGCGCGATACGTGCAGCTCGGTCTTGCCGCGCCCCCCGTAGAGCCACTGATACCAGCCATACGCGCTAAATAAAATGAACAGCACCTGTAGAATCTGGTCGGAATAGAGCCGCGCGCTGTTGTACACCACGATGTAGAGGCCGCAGCTAACTATGGCCACCGGGAAATTCCAGAGCGACTCGCGGGCCGCCAGCCACACGCAGGCAAAACCAGTCAGCACGGCCACCCATTCCAACGGACTATCGCCGACGGCGGCTTTTATAAATTCAAGCAACGACTGCACCAAAACGAAAAGCTAAGAGCTGAAGCTGGAAACCAGCTTAAGGAGGATGCCAAAGCTAACGAGCCACCAGCTAATTTTGTGCTTTCCTGTTTTTCTCCTGCTTTTCCCGCCGCCATGCTCCCCGAACTCACCCCCGAAGAACTGAACCTGCGTCTTGCCAACGGCGAAGACATTCAGCTAATCGACGTGCGGCAGCCCGAGGAATACAACTACTGCCGCATCGAGGGCAGCCACCTGATTCCGCTTGGCGAGTTGCCCCAGCGCGTAGAGGAGCTTGACGAAACGCGGCCCATCGTGCTTATCTGCCACCACGGCGTGCGCTCCATGCAGGCCCTAGCCTACCTTCAGCACCGCCACGAGATGAATAATCTGCTGAACCTGCGCGGCGGCATCCACGCCTGGAGTTTGCGCGTGGACCCTACGGTGGCCGTGTATTGAGCAGACGTTTTTAGCCCGCAGAGGCCGCAGAGGGTTGCGCGGAAGACGCAGAACGTTCTGCGCCTTCTGCGCTACCCTCTGCGGCCTCTGCGGGAACCTCTACCGAACAACCCCATGCAATTCCCCGACCTCCCCATAACCGCCGCCCTGCCCGCCCTGCTCGACGCTTTATCTAAGCACGAGCGGGTGGTGTTGCAGGCCCCGCCAGGCGCGGGCAAAACAACCGTCGTGCCGCTGGCCTTGCTGGAAACTACCTGGCGCGACGGGGGCCGAATTTTGGTATTGGAACCCCGCCAGTTGGCTGCCCGCGCGGCCGCTAATCGGTTGGCCAAGCTGCTAGGCGAAGCTGTAGGCGAAACGGTAGGATATCGGGTCCGGCTGGAAAGTAAAGTATCGGCCCGCACCCGCATCGAGGTTATCACCGAAGGCATCCTGACGCGCCTGATTCAGGACGACCCGGCTTTAGAAGGAGTAGCGGCGGTGGTATTCGACGAATTTCACGAACGGAGCCTGCGGGCTGATCTTGGGCTGGCCCTCACGCTGGACGTGCAAGCGGTACTACGGCCCGAACTACGGATTCTGGTGATGAGCGCCACGCTGGAAGCTGAACGGCTAGGCGCGTGGCTGAACGCCCCCGTGGTTACTAGCTCTGGATTTTTATTTCCGGTTGAGACGCACTATCTCAGTCCGCGCCAAGCCGCCGTGGGTGGCACCCGCCCCGCAGAAAGACTAGCCACGTTGGTACCGACTGCGGTGCGCGAAGCACTCCGCACGCATACAGAAGGCGACCTTCTGGTGTTTCTGCCGGGCCTAGCTGACTTGCGCCGCGTGGCCGATAAGCTGGAACCAGCCCTGTCTGAAACCACACGTCTGCACTTGCTGCACGGCGAGTTGCCGCTCGAACAGCAGGATGCAGCTTTGCGGCCCGCTCCTGCGGGTCAGCGTAAAATCGTGCTTAGCACCGCTATTGCCGAAACCAGTCTTACCATCGAAGGGGTGCAGGTGGTAATTGACGGTGGCTTTGCGCGGGTACCACGTTTTCAGGCGCGCACCGGTTTCACCACCCTCGAAACGGTGCCCGTCAGCCAGGCCGCCGCCGACCAGCGCCGGGGCCGCGCCGGCCGTTTAGGTCCTGGCATCTGCTACCGCCTCTGGACCACTGCCGAGCACGACGCCCTTCCCGCGCATCTGCCGCCCGAAATTCTTACCGCCGACCTTAGCGGCCTGGCCTTGGAACTGGCGCTTTGGGGCGCCACTCCTGCTGGGCTGCGCTGGCTCGATGTGCCTCCTACTCCTGCCCTGGCCCTGGCCAACGACCTGTTGCGCCGACTAGGAGCAGTGGAAGCAACTAGCGAAAAGGCAACCAGAAACAATCCCGCAGAGCCGGCAACGACCGATGATTACACGGCCCCTCTACCATCAGTCACCGTCTCCCCAATTATTCCCATCAAGCCTACGCCTCACGGCCGGGCCCTGGCGCGGCTGGGGCTGGCGCCACGGCTGGGCCATCTGGTGGTGCGGGGCCATGAATTGGGGCACGGACCAGCCGCCGCCGCGCTGGCGGCTTTGCTTTCCGAGCGCGACGTGCTGCGCGCTGCCGACACTCACCCTACCCCGCCCGATCTGCGGTTGCGCTTTGAAACCATTGCGCACGGTCGGCCGGCTCTACCGGGTTTGTTGGTGCAGCACAACACGCTGCACCGCGTCCGAGACGCCGCCCGCAACCTGCGCCAACGCTGTGGTATCCGGGATACTGCTACTTCAACCGATGCCGATGCAGCCGGTTTGCTGACAGCCTTAGCCTACCCCGACCGAATTGCACAACGCGAAACCGCCGACCGGGTGCGCCTAGCTACCGGCCAGCGGGTGCTGCTACCCGCCGAGTTTTTCGGCCGCGACGACCACTTCATGGCCGTTGCATACCTGGAGGGTCCACCCCACCAGTTGCGCGCCGCGCTGGCCGCGCCCGTGAGCCGCCAAGAACTAGAACAACTATTTGCCGACCAAATAGAAACCCGGGACGAGGTGCGGTGGGATGCTGCCACGGGCCGCGTGGTGGCCCGCCGCCTCCGAAGGCTAGGCGCGCTGGTGCTTTCCGACGCCCATCTCACCCAACCCGACCCCGAACTGATAGCACAGGCCCTACTAGAGGCGTTACGCGCCGCCGGCATTGCCCGGCTGCCGTGGAGCCAATCGGCGGTGGCGCTCCGGCAGCGGCTAGCGTTTCTGCACCACCATTTCCCCACCAACTGGCCCGATGTTTCGGATGAGGCCTTGGCAGCGGAGCTTAGCGAGTGGTTGGAGCCACATCTGGTCGGGTTGAAGAGTTTGAACGAGGTAAGCCGGCTCGATTGGAGCGAGTTGCTGCTCCAACGCTTGCCCGGTGGCTGGAGCCAACGGCAGGATCTAGACCGCCTTGCTCCTTCGCACCTCGCTGTGCCGAGCGGTTCCCACGTAGCGCTAGATTATACTGACCCGGCTACGCCGGTTTTGGCTGTGAAGCTGCAAGAGGTTTTTGGTTTGCTTGATACGCCTTTCGTGGCGGCCGGCCGAGTGCCCCTCACGCTGCACCTTTTGTCTCCCGGTGGCCGGCCAGCGCAAGTCACCCGCGACTTGCGCAGCTTTTGGCAGACCGGCTACTTCGAGGTCCGCAAAGACTTGCGTGGCCGCTACCCCAAACACCCCTGGCCCGACGACCCGCTTACCGCTATTCCCACCAAGCTCACCAAGAAGCGCTTCGAAGCTGGTCAGTGACGTAATGCGGTACTTTTTCCAGACGACAACCCATTAAACAAGTATACCTTGAAGTGATAACTTCCTGATAAGCAGATCAGGAAATATACTTGGTAACATTGAGATAATATTGGTAATGATTTCATAATATACGTTTATGAAATCATTTTTACCCTCTTATCATACCCAACTGTTGCTTTTACTGCTGCTCAGTTTAGCCGGCGGTGCGCAGGCACAAACACAAAGACTAACAGCTACTCCGGTTCAATATCAGCGTTTCAATACGTGGCTCATGGTGAATAGCGATGCGCGCCTCAACGACAAGTGGGGCTTGCATACAGAAGCACAATTGCGCCAGGTGAAAGGGCCAAACGCGCCGCAGCAACGGTTTTTGCGTATTGGCGCTAATTACTACGCGGCCAATATTCTCCTGCTCTCAGCGGGCTACGCTTACACTATGTCATACCCTGATGGCAACGATTCGGAACTAGGAAGCTTGCCCGAGCACCGCAGCTATCAGCAACTTTTGCTCCGCTTCGATAGCAGTCGGGTTCAAACGCAGCATCGGTACCGCCTAGAGCAACGCTGGGTACGCCGCCCCGGCAACGGGCAATTCACGTACCTCAACCGATTCCGCTATCAGCTACGCCTCACGCTACCGCTAGGTCCTCAAAAGAAAATTCTGCCGGGCACTCCCTACCTCACGGGCTACGACGAGTTGTTCATTGGCTTTGGGCGCAATTCCGACGGCAATATTTTCAACCAGAACCGTGCGTGTCTGGCTCTAGGGTATCAAATCAGCCGTGCCACCTCAGTTGAAGCAGGTTACTTAAATCAAATGGCGCAACAAGAAGAAATGTCCTCCCTTGCCGCCACGCACACCCTCCACCTAGGTCTCAACTTCAACCCGGACTTTCGACGGGGCAAACTCACGGTAGAAAGCAACTAGGCAACAGCGCAAACGACCACACTGGCGAGAACGCCAGACAACGGTTCCTATATCTGCCAAAGCCTCTGCCACCAGCACAAACGGTAAGGCTTTGGCAAGCACAGGAAACTTCGCGCCGGTGCGCAGCTTTGTAAGAACAGACGCTTGCAATTCTGTTCTATCCTGAAATCTGGTCGTCCTTTAGATCCGAGCGGCTTTGGTGTGAAGTGGGCGTGTAGTGGCGGTGCAGCCAACGGCTCAGGCCCCCAAGACCCGGAAAAAGCACTCGTTCGGTGATATTGGCTTGGTCGAGCTTATCCCGGATTTCCCACTTGAGATGAGCCGGAATGATGATGCGGAAGTACAGCTCGGGGTGTTGCTCCAGCCACTCGTGCAGCGTCGCCCGGGCCGTGTTCATCAGCGAGAATAGCGCGTATTGATGCACGATGCGGGCATCGAG
>NZ_CAXTBM010000077.1:16921-24055 GCF_964242765.1 uncultured Hymenobacter sp. | reverse complement strand
CTCAGCGCCCTCTGCGGGCTAAAAACACTCCAACGAATGTTAAAAGTCATCTTCATGGGCACTCCCGAGTTTGCGGTGCCCACCCTCGAATCTTTGCTGACTTGGCCGGCTTGTGAAGTGGTAGCCGTTGTAACGGCGCCGGATAAGCCGGCAGGGCGCGGGCGGCAACTGGCTGAGTCCGCTGTGAAACAAGCAGCAGAGCGGCACGGGCTGCCCGTGCTACAACCTACCAATCTTAAATCGCCGGAATTTCAGGCCGAGCTTAGAAGTTACGCGGCCGACTTGCAGGTAGTAGTTGCCTTCCGGATGCTACCGGAGGCGGTATGGAACATGCCGCCGCGGGGCTCCATCAACATCCACGCCTCGCTGCTGCCGCAGTACCGCGGGGCGGCTCCTATCAACTGGGCCCTAATCCACGGCGAAACTGAAACTGGGGTTACTTCCTTTTTTCTGCGCCACGAAATTGATACCGGCGACTTAATCTTCCAAGATGTGGTGCCCATCACTCCCGACGACGATTTTGGAACGCTGTACGAAAAGCTGAAAACCACCGGCGCCGCCTTGGCTTTGCGCACGGTGCAGGCCATTGCTGCTGGCACCGCGCCTAGCTTACCACAAGCAGAAAGCGCTGCGCTCCGTGCCGCGCCCAAAATCCAGAAGGAAACCGGCCGCCTCGATTTCACGCAGCCTGCTATGACGCTGGCCAACTTGGTGCGCGGCCTCTCCCCTATCCCCACTGCTTTCACCCAGCTTCCCGACGGCCGCACCCTCAAGGTATTCAAAGCCCACCCCTTCGACGATGAAGAAGCCAGCGGCCCCGATGCTGGCGGTGTCGGCCGCTGGTACACCGACGGCCGTACGTACCTGCGGGTTCAAACCGCCAATGGCCTACTTGAGTTGCTGGACGTGCAACTAGAAGGCAAAAAGCGTATGCTCATAGCCGACTTCCTGCGCGGATTCAACGTTGAATTGCTGGCGAGTTGATAGGCAAATGGGTGCCTGCTGCGTAAGTAGTTAACAACTAGATAGTTGTTGGGTCATCAGAAAGTCAACCATTCACAGTTCAACCAGCATGCAATGCTTGCATTCGTAGTAGCCACCGCTGAAAATGGTGTTATCGGGCGCGACAACCAACTCATCTGGCACCTACCCGCCGACTTGAAGCACTTCAAGCAACTCACCCAGGGGCATCCCGTCGTGATGGGTCGGCGCACCTACGAGAGCATCGGCCGGCCGCTGCCGAACCGCACCAACATCGTTGTGACGCGGCAGGTTGACTGGCAGGCCGATGGGTGCGAGACAGCACAGTCGGTGCCCGCTGCTTTAGAGCGTGCCCGCCAGCTTGACGAAGAGGTATTCGTTATTGGGGGGGCGGAAATTTACCGCCAGGCCCTACCCGCCGCCGACACCATTTATCTAACGGAAGTTCATCACAGCTTCGAGGGCGACGTTACCTTTCCTGAGCTAGACCGCGCCGTATGGCGCGAGGAAGCGCGCCAACGACACGAAGCCGATGACAAGCACGCCTATCCCTTCACTTTCGTTACGCTCCGACGCCGGTAGCGGTAGCCTGGAATGCAACAAGCCCTGAATGCGCGCATCCAGGGCTTGTTTTTTAAGATTGTTTGTTCTCAAACGAAAATCACTGCTACCGCAAGAGTACCAGTTTGCCCCAATCTTTTTTGAAGGCTTTATCCCCAGCGGTAGGCCGGCGGCTAAATGCACTCTCCGGATCGTCGAGGATGACGCGGTAGAGGTACGTCCCGTTGGCTAATTTGTCGCCGTACTCGTCGGTGCCGTCCCAGGCGTATTCCGAAATGTTGTTGCCTATACGCAGGGGGCCTAGCTCCGCCATCATAATTTCGCGCACCACTCGGCCCGTCAGCGTCAGCACCTGAATCTTCATGTCTCGGGGCGGCGTGGTGCCCGTCAGCGTGAACACAAACTTGGTCTTGCTGGTAACAGGATTCGGATACGGGTAAATGTTGCTGATAGTGGATTCGTTGATTACCTCGAAAGTGATGCGGTAGGGTTCAACCGCTGCGGCTTTACCAGTTGCATCTCGGCCTTGCACCTCCAGTGTGTAGATGCCATTCTCAAGGGGAGTGTTTTGCCCCATTCGGACCTCTATCTGCGCCGTCCCCTTTGTAGAGTCAGACGAAAACCGCACGTTGGAACCAGTGAGGTCTACAGGAACAGTAACCTGATTGGCCGAGGTCAGCAACACCTGAAAGTTGCCGACGTTTTTGATTCGGCGCAGTCGATCATCATCGCGCATCTGCACCGTAATAATGGGTGTAGGCGATACAATATCCCCGTTAAGAATATGTATCCCGTCGAAGGCTACATCCAGCGTGGGAGGCACGTTGCGGTCATCTACGCGAAAAGGGTCTAGCAGCAACTCATTGTTGAAGGCATACAGCTCTGGTAAAGCGCGCGGGCTTGGGTTGACGACCACATTGCCACGAAGCGCCCCAGTTAGTCCTACCACGTTCACCTTTGCCTCGAAGCTTACCTGGCTATCCGCGCGCAGAGCCCCGCCGGGCACATCCACCAAAGCCTCCCGGACGCCGGTACCCTCATTGCGCAGCAGAATTCTGGCCTTCATCGGGCCGCTAAAGTCAATCGACGACACATTCTGGAACACCATCGGTACCGTAACGAAACCTGTCTCAGCGGCTTGCCGGGCTAGGGTAGCGGGGTCATATGCGGAGGCGGGCGTAGCCAAATCGCGGCGCACGATACCTTCTGGTATCCCCTGGTAAGTGACTAGCCATTGCTCTAACTGCGGCGCCGTACGGTTTAGGGTATCCCGTAGTTCCAGCACGAGTTGCAGATACGGATACTGTTGGGCCGAGATATTGGCCAATGCCAGGCTCCGGCTCGTGACGTTGGCATCAAGCACCCGCTCGGTGTTGGTAGTATCGATGCCAACCAGTTTCAGCGTGTAACTGTCCGAAGGATCAGGTGTACGGACGGTATGGTAGAGGTTTAGCCACTGCCGCGCCGGACCAATTTGGGTTGACGCGATTCTGCCGCTGCTCGCTCTAGTTAGGAGCGTATCCGTAAGAATAACGACTTGGTTGACGGGGAGAGTAGAGCTAGCAGGGTCGGCCGTTACTTCACGTACTACCCGCGGGTTAGGTCCTTTTTGCACCAATAGGGCGTACGGTTCACCGTCCTGCAACTGGTTGATGCGCTGTGCGCCCAGGGAGGTGAGGGTGGCTTTCAAGGAAGTGGAGAACGTCGCGAAGTTCACCTTATTCATAGAAATCAGCGCCACATAATCGCCGGGCTGCACGTTGGTAAGCAGGGCTTGTAGCTGTGCCTGCCGAACGGGAGAGTTGATATTGTCGGCAGCGGAACTTGCGAAATGGTAAAAGCGCAGATTGGCTTGACCACAAGAATCGTAGGTGCCGGCTATGTTGCGTACCGGCCGAAGCGTACGGCCACTAAACACAGCTACCATCATATTGGGCTGCGTCACAGCACAGTTGGCCACGTAAGGAGAAGTGGAAGTGCTGATGCCGTCCGTTAGCTGGCTGAAGGTTGCCGGGCCGGTGCCGCCACCGCGCGTAGTTAGCACAATAGGCTCTTGCACATCATCGAAATTCCAGCGCCCTGAAGGAGCTACGAGCTTCATACCCGTTAGCTGGTCGCGCGTGAATTGGCCATGATGGCTCTGCGACCAGCCTCCGGCGCTGCCCGGAATTACGCGGAATGAGCTGGTAGCCCAATCTCGGCTTTCGTCTCCGGTTGGTGTTTGGAAACGCAACCGCCAATACCACACCACACTGTCGCGCCCGGCAGTTGAGGGCAGCGTAGGCCGCCAGTCAGGAACCAAAGTAGTGGTGACGGTGCGGGCCTGCTTGAGGGCGCTAGTGAAGGTGGGCACTGTATCCAGTTCCATCTCATAGGTTCGTGAGGCGCCCCGGGGGTCGTTGGTCTGGCCTACTAAGCGCAAGTTGACGGCGGGCACAATTGCAAATTCTGGGGGCCATATGGTTCTCACCCCGCCTTGCAGAAAGTTGAAAGTAAGCTGGCCGCTATTATTTGTTTCGCTTATCTCTGCAACCCGATTGCGGTAGTCGAGAGCCACATCAAACCGGTTGTCGCCGAATACGTTGCCCGTGTTGTTTAGTACGAATGTGTAGGTGGTATCATGCCAGGCTTGGCGTACTGTACGCGTAATAATATCGGGGGGGCGAGTACCCGTACTGGTAGCCGGATAGGTGCGCGTAATGCGAACGTCCAACGAGTCATACGTGATTTTGCCGGGATTCCGGACGTGAACTAGCAGCTTGAAATTAGGAGAAGAAGCCTGCACCTGCCCGGAGCCGTTGGCCTGGATTTGCAGGTCGGTGTTACTGGTAATGAAATCAGGCCGCTCGGGCGAGAAAAAACGCAGCGCTGGGTCGCCAAGCCACACATTAATCATGGCCTGCGCGATGGTAGAGGCAGCACCACCCGTGGTAATCAGCATGCGTCGGGCGGCCTCCGCTTGCAGTACGGGTATCGGCTTGCCGTACCAAGCAGGATCATTGAAAGCTACTTTGTAGAACTCGGTTGTGAAAGCATCTAGGTCGTAAGCGAAACTCTCATCGGAAGCCGCCATGAAACCTACAGCTCCTTTATTTTCCGCAAAAATCCAGTTTTCAGAAACCGTTTTGATGTTAGTATTTCGGTCTACGGCATTAGCGGCACAGCCATTTAGCAGAAATACCGGATATTTTCCGGCGTTGTTGTAGCCTTTGCCGGGCTCGGTGGGGTCGCCGAAGTTCAGGTCAAAATCCGAGGTTGAGCCATGACCGAAATAAGTGATTAACGACACGCCCGCATTCACCTCTGGCGCAAGGGTGATGTTCACCGGGAAGTTAGTACCCCCAGACAAGCGCCGGCGGTAGGTAGTAACCACTTGCCCGCCAAACAAAGGCCGTTCGGCCAGCTGTTTGTATTTGTCTATGTACCTCTCGAATGTCGAGTATTCGGTTGCATCAGTGCCGCCTGCCATATGCACGAGGTGCTTGCGCCAGGGTTCTGCGCCTAATGCCTCGTGCTCTTTCAGCTTATTCAGATAGCGAACAACTTCCTGGGGCTGCGTGGCCGACAAGCGGCCTGTCGGCATTCGGGCAACATATCGGTTGTTCTCCCAGTCGGCAGAAAGAAAATTGTCGGAGCCGCTACGAGTGGTTGAAGGCACTAAGTCGATGGCGGGCGCCAGTTGGCTCCGGCTATACTCCCCCACTATCAGCCCCTTGCCTAGTAATAGCAAGTAATTAGTTTGAGTGGCCGGTGAATTAGCTAGCTCCCAGCGCACATAATTGCGCATTGCCATTACTGATTTCTCACCGTAATGAAATTGGTTGTATAGCTGCTCCGAGGTCACCACCACGGTATCATAGCGGCCACCGGCAGCTGAGTGACGGTAATCGGCGTAGGCTCGCACCGGGTTGGCTACGTTACCTACCGGCCGCATCAGCGCCGTATGGCTGATGATTAGAAAATTGGAAGTTGCCGCGTTCAGGGTGCGGAAGCGTACGCGCACGGCGGGCCGCGGTACAGCGGCCTGCGCTTCGTCGGCGAGTAGAAGGCGACGAGTCTGGCTGGCAGTAGCGCTTGGGAAGCTATAGCCCCGCTGCTGACCAGCTAGCGCTACGCCCTCCACACGCTGCATGTTGTAGATGTCGGTCAGGTCGAATCCGCGTACAGTAGCGGGCAAGCTATCCACTGCATAGTAGGCGGGGCCCGTTAGCGTGGAATCGTTGAGAAATGCCATCTGCTTTAGCCCGGAACGCCACCGGCTGGCTTGCGGATAGGTATAGCGAACATAGCCCACCCGAAAGTTATGCTGCTGGCCTGGGATTTTTGGCGCAGGGTCGCGGGCATATGTAACGATAGTTCCGCTAGGGCCGACGTCGGAATTGCGTAAAGCATACCGAAACAGACGCTTCTCATAACCATTAAAGGAAACTGAGCCCAGAACTCGCTCCGTATTAGTACCGGGCTGTAAAACACTCACTTGCACAGTATGAGCCCCACTCCACGCACCAACAAATAATAGTTCAACTTGGGGCAGGGTACCAGCTGTGCGCGCTACTGCCCAGGCAGAATCGGTTGCCATACCGGCTACTTGGTTCCCGCCATTCGCACCAAACCTTACCGACAAGAAACCCTCTCCGGCCTCACCCCAAGGCTGGTACACGTTTACGAATGGTTCGTCGTTGACGTATGCAAACTGGCCTTGCACTGGGTTGCCGTTGAACAGCACTTGCCGCTGCGCCAGTCGGGTAGGATGCGGCGCGGCAGTGGGTGTGGTAGCTACGGGCGCCATCCGCTTGCCATTGGCCGTGGCCGACCAAGTAAGGAAATACGCGGCTGTATCCGTATAAAGGCTATAGAGGTCGTGGGGTTGGGTGGCAGTCCCGCCTTTGTAAAAGGCTCGGTCAAGCTTACCATCGTTGCGCTGGCCGTAGAACTCGAAGAAAGTGGTAGCATCCAGCGTGCTCTGGTTGCCGCCGGCATAGATGGCCACCTCCTGGCCACGCCGCCACAACTGAATCCGCTGGGGATTCACGCCGCTAATTCCTGCCTGGGCAAGATACTGCTGGTCGATACGGTAAAGACCGTCTTTAAGTACTTTGATCTTGTAATACTGCTGGCTCGGTACAATCCATTCGTTGCCAAACAGACCCGGATTTTGAGCGGCTGCCGGGCTTGCTGCCAGCAGCCATACCAGTAGCAATCCATACCAACCTAGAAATTGCTTGCGATTGTATTGGTTCTTCATAAAGTAAACTGTGCAATAACTTAGCTGCTAAAAGGTTAACTGCTATAAGCAACACTCTCAACAACCATTCAACAAGTAAGCACCCCAACTATTTATTTGATACCGTAGCCCAATGACACGATGATATTGTTGGTTTGCGTGCGGCCTCCAAGCTTTTCTATGGCCAATTGTGACAAGGCGAGGTCGAGACGCAGACCACTCAGGGCCACTCCTACCCCAAGGCTAGGCTGTACTTTCCATTCCTCTTCGTCGGTGAATGTTTTCACTTTCTGAAAGTTGCTTACGCCACCGCGTAGAAACACCAAGTTCTTGTAGCCGATTTCCAGGCCCGCCCGCGGGTCAATGCT
>NZ_CAXTBM010000077.1:0-16911 GCF_964242765.1 uncultured Hymenobacter sp. | reverse complement strand
CAAGCGTGTTACGCTCTCCATCCGTAGTCAATTCCAGGTCGACGGCCACCAGAGCGGTAAACTCGCTGGGCAGCTTCACCAAACGGCCCGCACCCAACACAAAACGCGGCAGCGTCACTTCGGTGCTGCTGGCGGGTATTAGGCTGCTGTCGCCCGGTACGGGACTCAGCTTTTCAGAATTGATGGTCCAGGCATTCACCGTAGTGGTAATGTCGCGGGCCATGAGGCCGAAGTGCCAGTCGTTTTTGTCGTACTGCACTCCCGCATCGATGCCAAAACCCCAGGCGTTGGCAAAGTCGCCGACGTTGCGGTAGACCACTTTCGCATTGGCGCCTACTTTGAGCCCCTCGATATTGCCAATTCGGCGGGCATAGGACAGCAACACCGCGTAATCGGCCACCGAGAAGTAGCGGATACGGTCGTACTGAATGTAACCGTACTCGTTGATCAAGTCGCGCGTATCAGCAATGTCATCGACGCCTAAGCGCAGGGCACTAATGCCAATAGCGCTTTTATCGTCGAGAGGCATGGAGAAAGCGGCGTAGTCGTTCTTAACAATGCCCGAGAACAGTTCGGAGTGCATCAGAACGGCATCGTATTTTGCTTTTTGATCAAGCAGGCCCGCCGGGTTCCAATAGCCAGCAGTAGCATCCTGGGCAAGACTAACTTGCACTTTACCCATACCCAACGCTCGCCCTCCAACACCGATATTCAGAAACTCGTTGCTATACTTTGGGGTCACATCTTGGGCCGAGGCAGCCGTGGAAGCGAGAAATAGTAGGCTGCTAGCACCAAGGAGCAGCGTGGTAGTATGGAAGAAGTGCTTCATAGAAAAATGGGCTAAAAACGAGTAGTCCGCTTTTCAACGCAAGGTACTACATATTAGTACGTGACGCTTTAAATGCCTCACAAATTAGCCTAGGATCAGCGGGTTAAGGCTGAGTTTACAGAAGTAGTCAGGCTGTTGTTCCCGGCCAGCGGCACCTGCCAACGTCGGGCCTATACACACGAGAAGATTTGCCGCAGAAGGCAAATGCTGTCTTTTTCTCTAGTGCCTTTCTGTAAAAAACGGCTTGCCGGCTATAAATCTCGCTTTTCCGATTCTTTGATGCGTCGCGAAAGGGACACCATAAAAATATTTTTCAACAGTACCTTGCGTTACATAGTACCTTCCATTATCTTTGACTCATTCTTCACCGACTACCGCCTCAAGCCCATGAAAGTAGAGAACACCCAAGTGCAGATGCGGAAGGGAATTCTGGAATTCTGCATCCTGGAGATTATCGCCCGCGGCGAGGTATATGCGTCCGATATGCTCGAAGAACTAACCCAAGCCCGCATGATTGTGGTGGAGGGGACGCTCTACCCGCTGCTCACGCGCCTCAAAAATGCCGGCCTGCTCGATTATACCTGGAAGGAATCGATGAGTGGCCCGCCGCGCAAGTACTACACCCTCACCACCGGCGGGCAGGATTTTCTGCAACAGTTGCGCCTTACCTGGGAAGAAGTACAGGACTCCATCCGCATCATCCGCCAAAAGCCTTCCGCCAACGGGAGCAGCGTACCGGTCGTGCTGTAGCACCCGGCCCTTCCTCCCGATTTTTTTCCGACTAGTTGCAGCCCCTGACTGAGATGAAAAAGAACATCAGCATCAACCTCCAAGGCATCATCTTCCACATCGAGGAAGACGGCTACGAAGTTTTGAGCCGCTATTTGGCCGAAGTGAAAGCCCACTTCAGCAACTATCGCGGCCACGAGGAAATCGTGGCGGATATTGAAGGCCGTATTGCCGAAATCTTCGCTGCCCGCCTCTCCGGCGTCAAGCAGGTGATTTCGCTGGACGACGTGCAGGCGATGACCGCCAAAATGGGCCGCGTGAGCGACTTCCAAAGCGCCGAAGACGCCGAGGACGACGACGAGTTGCTCGCCGATGCCGTAGCCAGTGGTACTGCTGCCGGCACGTATACTAGTGCTGGCATTGGCGACCCCGACGGGCCCTTCGGCACCAGCGGCTCCTTTGGACCTGAAGGACCATTTGGTCGCAAAGGCACTTTTGGCCCTGAAGGTGCGTTTGGCTCCAGCGCTGGAAATAAAACGGAAACCACCGACGAGCCCCGCCGCCTCTACCGCGACATGGCTAACCGCAAAGTGGCCGGAGTAGCCGGTGGTATTGCCCGCTATTTCGCCATCAATCCGCTTTGGATACGGTTGGGCTTTCTGGGACTACTCATCTTGGTGCCACTGGCTTTCGATGACCTTGGCTGGCTAGAGGAGGTAGGTGAAAAACTCGCGGCCTTGTCGGTTATCTCCTACATCATTCTCTGGATTGCGCTTCCCAAACGCTACGACGGCACGCCGGAGCAGGAGGACCGAAGCTACAAAAAGTTCTACCGCGACACCGACAACGGTAAAGTGGGGGGCGTATCGGCAGGCTTGGCCGCTTACCTCAACTCCGATGTGACGCTGATTCGGGTGCTGTTCATTGCTGGCTTGTTTATCGGCGGTATTTCCTTCATTCTGTATCCGCTGCTCTGGATTTTGTTGCCCGAAGCCAAGACCATCTCGGAAAAGATGCGCATGCGCGGCGACGCCGTCACGCTATCAGGCATTGACAGCAACGTGCGCAACAACGCCTTCGAAGCCGGACCGGGCAACAACCGCCCTGTAGGCACCTTTTTCGAGGACTTGGCCGGGGCCCTGAATCCGCTGCTCAACTTTGTCGGCAGCGCCATCCGCATCATTGCGGGCGTACTACTAACCATACTTGGATTCGGCTTTCTGCTTGCTCTGGTTATTCTCCTGGGCGTGGGTATAGGCTTGATTCCTGATTCTCAAAACATCATGGCCGGCGACGTGCCCGCTCATGTGTTCCTGAACGGTGTGCCCGGTTGGGCGCTGCTGTCCGGGTTTCTGGCCTTCGGAATCCCCACCCTGGCCATGCTGCTGCTCGGCATCGGACTATTGATGCGCCGCGCCATTTTGAGCCGCACAATGGGGTGGTCGTTGTTCGGGCTGTGGCTGCTGAGCATCATTGGGGTTACGGTGGCCGTAGCTCGCCAGAGCCGGGAGTTTCAGTACGGAGCCGATGTCGAGCAAAGCCAGCAGTATCCTGGCCTCCGGGCCCGTGTACTGCGCCTCGAAACCCGCCAGGTAGACCGTGAATGGGACCAGTGGGTGGATGTAGAACTGGCTGCCGCCGACAGTGGCCGGACCGTGGAAGTGATCCGCCGGCTCTCGGCTAAAGGCTCCTCCGAAGCCGAAGCCAGCAACACCGCCGCTACCACCGTGGCCTACACCGTACGGACCCGCGGCGACTCGACCCTGATTTTCGACGACCACTTCTCGTTCCAACCGAATGCCCGCTACCGTGACCAAGATCTGGAATTGACGATCCGCCTGCCCCGCGACCGGACTTTCCACCTCAGCCAAAACTTTGCAAACTGGCTGAATGATGACGACTTCGTAGGCAACAACACTCCCGAAAACGTCGAGGAGCACACATTCCGGATGCGCGGCAACAAGCTAGAATGCATTGACTGCACGCCGGAAGAAATGGGTGCCGATGAGAACACCACCGAAGACAACGAAGACGACGACAACGATGCAAACATAGACCTCGACTTCGGCGGAGTCACCGCTTTCGAAACCGACGAAAACCACTATGGCTCGGGTCGCCGCACCTATAAAGAGGAAGATTTTGATGGTGTTAGCGTGTTGGGGCCCTACCGCGTGGTGATACGGACTGGCAGCACCTACCAGGTAAAGGCCGCTGGCGATACCAACGACCTTGACGACCTGCGCATAGAGCGTGAAGGCAGCAAGCTGGTGGTTCGGCCCCGCAACCGCAACTTTATGGGTGGCTCCAACTGGAGAAGTGCCGACAAAGTGCTGATAACCATTGAAACGCCCGAACTGGACCGGCTGGAGCTAGTAGGAGCCGCTCAAGCCGACGTGCAGGGCTTCGGCAGTGGCGACCTGCGAGTGGAGCAAGCCGGTGCCAGTCAGCTGCGCCTGCAAGGCGACTTCAACAAGCTCGACATCGACTTGGCCGGCGCCTGCCGCGCCTCGCTGGAAGGCAAAGCCGATGAGTTGAGCGTTGATGGAGCGGGTGGCTGCGAACTAGCCGCTGCCAACTTCACAACCCGCAGTGCCGACATTAACATGGTAGGCGGCAGCAAAGCGCGCCTGCGCGTAACCGAGAACCTGAAGGCTGATGCCATCGGCGCGAGCGTAATCGAGTACAGCGGCAACCCCTCCGACGTGACGAAAGATGCTACCGGTGCTTCCAGCGTGCGCTCTGTTGAAGAGTAAGACTCGCCCTTCATCCAAGCTACATCCGCTGCATTCAAGCTTTAATTGGAATAGCAATTTATTTGAGAATATATCTGGTGAGTGAGGCAACGCTCCTCAATAAGCCAGCATCTATGTTGCTGGTGAAACGAAAAAGAGGGTCCATTTTTTCTGGTGAGTGAAAGGCAGACCCCCGAGGAAGTTCTTTCGCCGTTTGTGCTGCAACCGAACGGCGAAAGGCTTCCTCAATTTTTTGTAGTGCAATAAAGAAGCGGGGAACTAGAGGCTCAAATGCTCTAGTTCCCCGCTTCTTTATTGCACTACTTCCAGCCCTTTGTGCTGCCCTAGCTCTAGCAGCAGCGCAAACGCCTCATCGTATTCGTTGCGGACTTTGCCGTCCAGAATGGCTTCCAAAACCGCATCTTTCAGTTCGCCTACTTCGCGAGAGGGTTTCAAGTTGAAGGTTTGCATGATGACTTCGCCGGTGATGACTGGCTTGAAGTTGCGTAAATGGTCTTTCTCTTCCACTTCCTTCAGCTTTTCCTCCACCACATCGAAGTTGCGCAGGTAGCGGTTCTTGCGGTCGTAGTCTTTGCTGGTGATGTCGGCGCGGCAGAGCAACATCAGGCGGTCGATGTCGTCGCCGGCCTCGAAGAGCAGGCGGCGCACCGCCGAATCGGTTACAATTTCCTTGGACAGCACAATCGGGCGCAGGTGCAGGCGCACCAGTTTTTGCACCTGGCGCATTTCCTCACCTAACGGCAGTTTGAGGTCGGTGAAGATGCCGGGCACCCAGCGCGCGCCTTTGTCTTCGTGGCCGTGGAAAGTCCAGCCCACGCGCTTGTCGTAGCGTTTGGTGGCAGGTTTGGCAATGTCGTGCAGAATGGCGGCCCAACGCAGCCACAGGTCGCCGCCGGCCGCCACCACGTTGTCGAGCACTTGCAACGTGTGGTAGAAATTGTCTTTATGGGCGTGCTGGCCTACTTTCTCTACACCGTAAAGCTGCGCCATCTTCGGGAAGACAAGGTGCAGCAAGCCACATTGAAACAGCAGCTTGAAGCCGTAGCTCGGCTTCGGCGCCATAATAATTTTGTTCAGCTCGGTGGTAATCCGCTCCTGCGACACGATCTTGATGCGCTCCTTGTTACGAGCCAGCGCGTCGTAGGTGTCGGGCTCGATGTCGAAATCCAGCTGCGTAGCAAAGCGGATAGCTCGCAGCATCCGCAGCGGATCATCAGAGAAAGTAATGTCGGGGTCGAGGGGCGTGCGAATGGTGCGGCGCTGCAAGTCGCCCATGCCGTCGTAGCGGTCAACGAGGGTCCCAAAGTCGGCGGGGTTGAGGCTTAGGCCCAAAGCATTGATGGTGAAGTCGCGGCGGGCAAGGTCTTCTTCCAGGGTGCCAGCTTCCACTTCCGGCTTGCGGCTCTCGGCGCGGTAACTCTCTTTGCGGGCACCCACAAACTCAACTTCAATTTCCGGGGTGGGCAACATGGCCGTGCCGAAGTTCTTGAAAACTGTCACGCGGGGCCGGCCCGGCAGTTTGCGCCCTACCTCCTGTGCCAGCCGGATACCGTCGCCGACGCACACCACATCCACATCCTTGCTTTCGCGCGCCAACGCCAAGTCTCGCACGAATCCGCCAATAATGTAAGCTGGGTAGCCTAGTTCGCCGGCGGCATCGGCAATGGTACGGAACAAGGGAAGATCGGGAAGCTGCGGGGTTTTCATGGGGCAAAGTTCGGCAACCATCTGCTAAGTATCGAATCGAAAGATGAAGTAGCAGGACTGCTTCTGTTTACCTCGCTCTTACATGGTGCCTTTTCAGTACTTACCGCTTCGCTCCAACTACTTTCCTAGCACCGGCATTAAGTGCAGCAGTACCCCAGTAACCTTAACCTCAGTAAGTATTCTCTACACTTCATCTAGCCTATCCTATACTTCAGCGCATTGCAATTGGGTGGCGCGCCGCGAAAGTCGAAGTTTACAACATTGATCTGGTTCACCATTTACTGGTTGCATGCTATGCACTTCGCTCTATTCTTCGCCCTGCCCGCCACTTCCTTGTTTATCCGCCTGTTGCTGGGCGCTCATATTGCGGCTGGTACCATTGCTCTTCTGGCAGGCCTTGTTCCCATGTTAGGCCACAAAGGTGGCTCATTGCATGTGCGGGTTGGCCGGCTCTACACGTATTGCATGATGGCAGTAGCCGTTACGGCCGTGCTGCTTTGCGTATTTCAACCCCTCACGCAGAGCCGCTTGTTTCTGACGGGCGTGGCCGTCCTGAGCTTCTATCTTAGCTTCACCGGCTGGCGGGCCGCGCGTCGGCGCAGCGCGGTATTACCAGCCGCCGACTTAGCCTTAGGGGCCATTTCCTCTTTGGTTGGCCTCCTAATGGTAGGAACTGGTTTGTGGCTTCAGGCAATTATATTCGCCTTTTTCGGGGGATTGATTTGCCTGTTTGCGGGCCTTGACACGTGGCGCGGGTTGCGCGCTCAGCCAGTACTCAGCCTCGAACCCTGGTTATTTCGCCATTTCATCCGCATGGGCGGGTCATATATCTCCGCGGCAACGGCCTTTATCGTGGTGAACGTGGGGCATTGGCTACCTACCGAAGCTCCGCACTGGCTTAGGCTGGTGGGCTGGCTGGCCCCTACGTTGTTGGGTAGCTTCCTTATTTCACGTACTGTGCGGCGGTACCGGGCCCGCTTGCAGACAGGAAGTACTCTGGACGTCAAATCAGCTTAATTTGAAATACCTGCTTGCCTTTACGCATCAGCTTTTGCTCGGCCGTATAAATGAAATTGTTGTTCGGCGCAAAGCAGGGAATGTGTGTTTACTTGCTGATCCAGCAAACTTCAGATTCCTTTTTTTCGCTCGGAACATCGATAAGTTCTCACCTACTTATTTAGTCACGCAAAATTTCCAGCGCACCGTCGTCTAGCACCCGAACCACCCGCGAGGGCGTAGTGCGGGTTGTTTCATCTTGGCGCCAATTCACAACGTAGTCGGCGCCGCGTATCAGGGCCGGATTCACTTCCGAATATAGTCCCGGCGTAGGCTCACCGCTCAAGTTGGCCGAAGTAGACACAAGCCCGTGTCCTAGCCGCCGTACCACCTTGTGGCAGAACTCATCGCTAAGCACCACTCGTAGCCCAATGGTGCCATCGGCAGCCAACAGGTTGGGGGCGAGATAGCGGCTTCCGGGCACCACATACGTAGTTGGTTTCGACTGAGCCGCGAGTAGCATCGACAGGTGCGACGGCACTACGGCAGCATAGCGCGCAAACATTACCTCGTCCGCTACCAGCACAATGCATGATTTCTCGGCCGGGCGTTGCTTCAACTTGTATAAGCGCTCCACGGCTGGGGGCACCTCGGCATCACAACCAAGTCCCCATACAGTGTCAGTAGGATAAAGGATTACCTGCTGAAGCAGCAAAGCATCCACGGCTGCATCCACTTCCTGGCGGAAAAAGTTACTCATAGATTGTTGGCTTACTGGTTGCTAGTTACTGCTTGCCTCTTCCTTCTTGAAGCACGCTTTCAATTAAGCGTCAATCACAAATCAGCAACAAATAACTTATACAGACTGGCACAATTCCACCAATACGCCGTTGGCGCTCTTCGGATGCACAAAACACACGAGCTTATTATCGGCTCCTGGCTTGGGCTCTGAATTCAGCAAAACAAAGCCTGCTTCGCGTAGCCGGGCCATTTCCGCTCTGATATCGGTTACCTCGAATGCAATGTGGTGGATGCCTTCGGGTTTCTTGCTCAGAAACTTACTGATGGCGCTGTCGGGGGAAGTTGCGGCCAGTAGCTCGATCTTGGAATTTCCTATTTGAAAAAAAACAGTATCAACGGCCTCACTTGCTACGTATTCGCGCTTATAAGGCTCTTGCCCCAACAAGGCAACATACAGAGCAGTAGCCTTTTCTAGGTCCTGTACGGCCAAGCCTACGTGTTCGAGGTTCTTTAGCATAAGAGGGGCTGGCAACTATAGTACGGCTTCTTTGGATTTGTTCTACTTTTGCAGCAGCAAAGTAAAACCACTTCACGGATTTCTGTGTTTTACTTTCAAACGATTCTACACTGGTTTTCTTTGGTTGCCTCTGAATACCGGATTTCCACTGCAACCTGATTGTGCGCCATGCTCAAGCTCCCTATCTACCTCGATAACAACGCTACCACGCCCCTCGACCCTCGGGTTTTGGAGGCGATGATGCCTTACCTGACGGAAGTATTTGGCAATGCCGCTTCTCGTAACCACCCCTTCGGCTGGGCCGCCGAAGAAGCCGTTGACTATGCCCGCGACCAAATAGCATCGCTGATCAACTGCGACGCCAAGGAAATCATCTTCACTTCGGGTGCCACCGAGTCCGATAACCTCGGTATCAAAGGAGTATTCGAGATGTATTCCCAGAAGGGCAACCACATTATTACCGCCACCACCGAACACAAAGCGGTGCTTGATACGTGCAAGCACATCGAGAAGCTAGGTGGCCGCGTTACGTACTTGCCCGTGAACTCAGAAGGCTTAATCAGCCTCGAGGAACTGGAAGCCGCCATGACTCCCCAGACGATTCTGGTGACTATCATGTATGGCAACAATGAAACTGGCACCATCCAGCCGATCCGTGAAATTGCCGCTATTGCTCACAAGCATGGCGCGCTGTTCATGACGGATGGTACCCAGGCCGTTGGTAAGATTCCAGTGGACGTAATTGCCGATGGCATCGACCTGATGGCCTTCACCGCCCACAAGATGTATGGACCTAAGGGTATTGGCGCTTTGTATGTACGCCGCAAAAACCCACGGGTAAAGGTTACTGCCCAGATGGATGGTGGTGGCCATGAGCGTGGCATGCGTTCGGGTACCCTGAACGTACCAGGCATTGTAGGCCTCGGTAAAGCTTGCGAATTGGCTCGCCTGGAAATGGTGGCCGATACCCAGCGCCTAAGCGCTATGCGTGACCGGCTGGAGCGTGAGTTGCTAACGCTAGAAGAAAGCTACGTAAACGGCTCCCGTGAGCATCGCTTGCCGCACGTCACCAACATCTCCTTCAAATATGTGGAAGGAGAAGGCTTGATGATGGGTGTTAAAGACTTAGCTGTATCCTCTGGTTCGGCTTGCACCTCGGCCTCTTTGGAGCCTTCTTACGTATTGAAGGCCTTGGGTTTGAGTGATGACCTTGCTCATAGTTCCCTTCGCTTCGGTTTGAGCCGCTTCACTACTGATGAGCAAATCGATTATGCCATCAACCACGTAAAAGAAGCAGTAACCAAGCTTCGCGAAATGTCGCCGCTTTGGGAGATGTTCAAAGAAGGCATCGACTTAAGCAAGATTGAGTGGGCTGAGCATTAATATCAAAAACTCGCATCCGGAAGCGCAGAATCTTTAACAGTTTTAACGCTTTCCAAGCTCAGTTTTGAATTCTGAAATTTGAACTCTATTTCCTGAAAAAGCCATGGCTTACTCCGATAAAGTAATTGACCATTACAGCAACCCTCGCAACGTAGGCACGCTGGACAAGAGCAAGAAAAACGTAGGCACTGGCCTGGTTGGTGCTCCTGAGTGCGGCGACGTAATGCGCCTGCAAATCGAGGTGGACGAAACCACCAATACCATCACCGACGCTAAGTTCAAGACCTTTGGCTGCGGCTCGGCCATTGCTTCGTCTTCACTGGCAACTGAGTGGCTGAAAGGCAAGACAGTTGACGAGGCGCTGGCCATCGACAATATGGAGATTGTGGAAGAATTGGCTTTGCCGCCCGTCAAAATTCACTGCTCTGTGTTAGCTGAAGATGCCATCAAATCGGCCATCAACGACTACCGCGTGAAAAATGGCTTACCGGCTTTGGAAGAAGCTAAGTCGCACCACTAATTGAGTAGGCAGAAATTTAAGAGCTAGAGGATAGAATGTATTGGCTTAAGCCGACATCTTATCTTCTAGCTTTTAAGTTCTAACTCTTCTTTTCTGATAATGGACGTTTCTGCTTCCGACATACATGTTGAAAGTGCTCGTATTCAGCAGCAGATAGAGCAATACTTGGGCATGGGCTCAGGTAGCTTACTTTTCGAGTTTCGCCAGTTAGATGGGTTAACACGGCTGGATCTCATCACGGTAAATCCGCGCCACCAGCAGAGCTTCTTGTTTCGCTACGAGACGGGTTATGACAAGCTGGATGTCTTGCGTAAGATGCTAACGTATGTGCAGCGCTACCGCGACACTGAAAGCTCCTATACCATCCAGTGGCGAACCCGCGGCGACAAAGAGTTGCAAACCTCTTATTTCCGCGCCCACAACGCTTATGAAGTGCTTGATAAGCTCTACTACGGCCGCGACTTGAACACCATTACGGTATTTAGTGTGGTGCTAAATCCTTCCTCATAAGTAGTTGAATGAGGGTACTTTTTTGCCCTAATTACTGTTTACTGTTTAACTACCAATTACTGAATACCATGATTACCGTTTCTGAAAAAGCCAAAGATAAAGTTGAGAAGCTCATGCATGACGCAGAGTTGGATCCAACTTACCGCTTGCGCGCTTCAGTGGCCGGCGGCGGTTGTTCGGGCTTGAGTTATAAGCTCGATTTCGATAATGAAGTGAAACCCATGGACCAGGAGTTCGAGGACAAAGGTGTTCGAGTGGTAGTAGACATGAAAAGTTTCCTTTACTTGGCTGGCACCGAACTCAACTTTTCCGACGGTCTCAACGGCAAGGGCTTCTACTTCGACAATCCCAATGCCTCTCGTACCTGCGGCTGCGGCGAAAGCTTTTCTGTGTAACAAGCTTTCCACTACACCTTCAAAATAGCTAGCCTCATTACAAAGAAGCCCCTCTCCATATAATGGGAGAGGGGCTTCTTTGTAATAGCTTCCTTTTATTACTCACGCAGCAAACGCTCGACGGTACGACCAGCGGCGGAGTGCAATTCCAGGAAATAAGAGCCGGCTCGTAGCGCCTGCATATCCACAGTGCTGCCCCCAGTAGTATTGCCTGTCAGAACAGATTGTCCAAGCGCATTGATGATCCGATAACGTACATTACCAAGCGCAGGAGCCAGTGTAATGACGCCAGTGCTAGGATTGGGAAAAAAGCTAGCCACGGACGGATCAATGGATTGTTGTACAACTGCCACCGGTGAGAAAGACTCGGTGCCATCATAATCAAGCTGGCGTAGACGGTAATAGCTCAGCCCAGACAGCGGCTGCTTGTCCACCCACTCATAGCTGTGGCTCTGGCTGCTAGTACCTTTCCCACTAACGCGGCCGATAGTCTGGAACTGCTCGGCTGTGGCTCCACGCTGCACCTCGAATGCAGCGTTGTCCTTCTCCGAAGCCGTTGTCCACTGTAGCTGCGTGCCTTTAACAGATGCTGTTGCCGTAAAGCTCTTTAGCTCCACGGGTAGCGGGGCACTACTGCCACTACCAATCATTACTTCATCAATAGTCCAGAGTTCGTTCAGGCCACAATTAGCGACAATATAGAACCTAATATACTGCTCTCCATCAGGAATAGTGATTCGGTACGAATCATAACCATTGCCATTAAGATTACGGTTTCCAGTGGGTATTATTGTTGTCAAGCCAGCAGTTTGGGTAAAGGCAACGATTCTTTGATTACCTGGTGTAAAGTCCCAATACCCATCTGCATTCCCTCCTTGTCTCCCTGTAATACGTAAGATGTTCTTATAATTAGTACCGTTGTCCGTACTAACATATACATTAACCTGATCTGCGAAATCTACTCCTTGGTCACTAGTAAGTCCCCATGCAGCAAGCCGAAATTGGATGTAGTTACCAGTTGACCCAGCTGCTGTCTGTCTGCCACGAAACAATACGCCTTCCGTAGCATTAGTAACGCCCCAAGAGCTAGTACTACCAGTGGCTGGAGCATAATAGTTAGATCCTGGTGTGTTTCCACTAGGCCCATTGGTAACTCCGCTCTGAGCCACTCCAGTCCTGATAGTGGGATTACCATCAAATCCTAGCTCAACGTTATTGTTGTTATTAGTTCCGTTAAAGCTTTGTACTACAGAGGTTTGAGCTTGAGTTGTTAGGCTTGCTAGACTTGTAAAAGCAACAACAAACAGAGCAATGCAAGCTTTGCTCCGCATAAAACAGGTGCGTTCCATAAAGCAGAGATAATAAAGAGCCATTTTTTTATAAATAAAGTTAAATAAAATACGATTTGCAACATTATTTATGATTATGCTTATATAAATTATTACTATCACTGCTTTGATATAAAGCATTAACAAAGCGGTGATACATTTTTATAATAATCTAATTTACTTAATATTATATTAATTTAATATATAAGCCTGTCATCTTCTTGCCCCCGAATTCAGTATACAATAAGTCAACAAGGTTTGATCAATACCACTAACTGAGTTAGGGCTATTTCACAGTGGTGCCTAATCATACAGCAAGGAACGGCCATAAAAAAGCCCCCTTCGTGAGAAGGAGGCTTCAGTATTTTACAAAGAGTTAAGTGTTAATTTTTCACTATCCGACGGGTAGTTCGCTGGTTGGCTGTATCTACGGTAATCAGATAAGTTCCCGCCTTCAATTCGCTCAAGTCGGTTTCACCGGTTGCGGGCAGCGTGAGCGTCTTAACTTCACGCCCACTTAAATCGGTGATGCGCACTTTCACAGCAGTAGCAAGCTGCTCTTGAGGTAAACTGATAGTCAGCTTGCCTGATGTAGGGTTAGGATAAAATGTAGCTTCAACTAGGCTCTGATTTCTTATAGTAACTACTGGTGAATAAGTGAACTTACCGTCATTGTCAATTTGCTTGAGGCGATAGTAGCTCAAGCCTGACAGTGGCCGCTCGTCTATGGCTTCATATGTGCTGCGGGAACTGGTGCTGCCCTGGCCTTCTTTGAAGAGCACATTTGAGAATTCTTGGCCATTTTGGCTGCGTTGCACTTCGAACCCTCGGTTGTTCTTCTCAGAAGCAGTTGTCCATTGTAGGTTAACCTTTTTATTGCGCAACTGGGCAGTGAAATTCACCAACTCGACGGGCAGCGGCAACTGTACTCCAATAGGCAAGTTCGGGGTTTTGTAGTTCTCAGCTCCCCCTACTTGGTCGTTGTTGTATTCAAAACCGAAAAAGTAGTAAGTAGTGTTAGGATCCAGGCCGGTGATAGTAGCCGTTGTAGCTGAGCTAGCAAATACTACATAGTTACCATCGAGGTTAGTACCGTTGCCATATACGTTATTACCAGGGTCGTAAGGCGTGGCATCTGCTGGAAACGAAGTCGCCGCCGTCAACCTACTGTTGAGGCTAACAATGATGAGCCGGTTTTCACCAAATCCGGCAGCCTCTGGGTTGCCAGGGAACGTAGATCCATCCTCCTGATTGAAAACAACCGTTACGCTTCTACCATCAGCGGAGCGAGTAAGAACGCCTCCTGACTGGCGTGTAGGCTCTACATCAATAGAACGGCCTTGCAGACGTGCATTCGGCACGCGAGTGAATTCTATGCCCCCTTCTAGATCCGGCGTGCGGAAAAGCAAGTCAGCCAGAGCCGAGCCAACCCGAGTTGGAGCATAACGCGCATACAACGTTACACGTGCTAAGCTATCATTAGCATCCGGAACAAGGGTGAGCGTATAACCGGTTGGGTTATCTGCTGTACCGATATCCGAGAAGTCAGCCACCCGTGAAATCTGAAATTGGGGGGTACGAGCAGGATTCAAAGGCGAGGCCGTTGTAGGAGGTTCAGGGTCTTGTGGCACGCGTATAGTTACATTTGCATCAAGACGCGCTCCAACAATTACCAGTGCCTGAGCAGCCGACTGCGTTCCTTTCACTTGGTTCACAACTGGCGCAAAAGTGCCACGAACGTTTATCTCTGGCTCACTAGAACCATTCACCGACACAAATTGCGTACGAGCTGGCGCGCTGCTGTTAGCTACCACTTGGCCCCGGTTGGTTTGAGCAGCCGGTGGATAGTACCGCACATAAATTGTCGTTAGCTCTACATCGTTATTTTGTGAAGGTGTCGACGAACCCGTGATACGGGGCAGCACGATGGAGTTACCCGTAGTAGTACCCAACGAGTTAAATCCTCCTGCGGCAGCCAGGTTATTCGTGAGTGAAATTTGGAAGAACTGCGGTGCCGTGATAGTCAGGTCTTGCAACAAGTTATCCGCCGATACAGCATACGACTGAATGCTGGATGGCGTGGCTGGCGAAGTACTGAACTCACTCAAGATGGCATTGGTGAGCGAGATATCAGAAATTGCGCCACTGGGGTTGTTGGCCGTTATGGATACGTTTACAGGAGCAGCACCAGTGCTAGCTAGCGCAACAGAACCACTAAAAGATCCTTGGCTCACTGAAGGTACCAACCGAACCTCAATCGTCTGGTTGGTGATGTTCCCCGATGGATTAGGATTAATAGTAAGCGCTGCATTAGTGAAAGCGCTACCTACAACAGTAAGATTACGAATCTCAATGTTGGAGTTGGAAGGAGTCAGTGTCAGCGGACCACTAAGGTTGGTAGCACTAGCTGTAAAAGTCTGTGTCTGAGATGAACCGCTATTAGTTACCGTCTGGAAATCGAGTGTCGCAGGCGAAGCATTAATAACAGGCGTCACTGGAGCTGGAGCCCCTGAGCCGCTTACAGCTACAGTAGCCCGAGAGGTACCGTTGCCGGTAGCCACTATGTTACCTGTAATAGGCCCCGTTGTGCCTGGCACAAAGCGCACCTCGATCTGTGCGTTCAGACTGCCACTGGTAGGGGCCAAAATCAATTGGTTTGGTGAAAAAGTAATGCTGCCACTTTGCCGGATTTCGAAACCAGCAGGAGGTGTTACAGTCACATTACCAGTCAGGTCTTGGCCGGTAAGCTGAAATGCTTGTGCGGCTGAGTTAGTACCTACCGCCTGTGTACCGAATGCTAGCGAAGTAGGATTGGCAGCCAGAATTGGTTGCGGAGCCGTTGCACTGCCCGATACAGTAACACTGACTGGGGTTGCGCCTGTGCTGCTTACTTCTATGTCTCCAACTACTGGATAAGGGTAGGGGCCAGGAGCTGTGGCCAACGTCGGGGCGAATATCACATCAAACTGAGCTGAGGCATTGCCGTTGGTATTTGGCGATAGGGTTACCGACTGCGCATATGCATTAGTGGTGCCTAAAAGACGCACTAAGTAGCCAGCCGGAGCTGCGACAACTACATTATCGGTTAGGTCACTGCCTGTTACTGTCAGTATCCGTCTCACCGACCGTTGGTTGACAGGCGTGTTTGGGAAAATCTGGTTGCCGATAGTAGCTGTTAGCGTAGGCTCAAACGCACGCAACGTCACGTCATCAATCCGGTATTGGCGGTTATTGCCAGCAGTAGGATTGTTAGTTGGGCCGTTCGTGTTCGCTACCTTCCTGAAGCGAATGGTCAGGTCATTGGAAGCAGTCGGAAGATTTACCGCAGCACTCACGAGCTGCCATCCTTGAGTCAGCGAAAACGAGTATGGAATACTCGTGAAATTTCCCGTAGCGCCTACCCGATATTCGAGTACAACATCGTCATCCTGCGCTCCAGCAGTTACGGCATTCAAGCCAAATGAAATACGGTAACGACCGGCAGTAGTCGTTATCTGACGAATAGCGTAGGTATAAGTGGTAGCAGGATTCACTACTACTGGCGTTGTAGGAGTCCCAGTAGTAGTAATAGTGGGCCCACCCAACACGATAGAGCGTCCGCCTGAAGCCGCTGTCGTTACCCCAGCAGCATTCTGAAAGGAGTAACCCGTAGAAGTGTTGTTTGCGGGCGCCCCCAAGCCTGTGCCATTAAAGTCAAGCCCAACGTTGTCGAACGCCTGCCGTGCGTTAGCGTCCGGAATGGATTCAAAGACGTTAACTGCGTTTGCAGTTTCCGTGAAGTTTTGTGCTATACCATTCACCGACACAGCAAGCGAAATAAGTAACGACGCCCAGAGACGGTTACTCAGCATTGAGCACAGCGGCCTTACCTGTGTGAGGTAGGGTCGTTGACCCCGGCTTGTGTACGAGTTTTTCATAAGGGTATGGAAAATTGAAATTTACAAACGAAGTAGAAATGAGGCTAGGAAAAGTGCGATTACAACCTTGACAATAAAACTCGTGACCACATACGAAATAATTGAATGATTGTAAGATTACAATTCTTATTTAAATTTGCATTATTACACTACATTTCAAGTGTATCTTATTATACTCCAACGAGTACATACCATATACTGTGCCAAGGCAACCCTTCTTCTTTATGCAAAGAAACCCACTTCCGAGTCTTAACTCTCCAACGCCTAGTAACAAACAGGCAAATTTATCCATAACCCAATCCTCCTAATTGCCTTCTATACGTTACAAATTTGCACTTAATTTCTCACTTGACGATTACATAATAACAAGAAAAACATGTACACCATCCGAGTCTTGAAAAGCTTTAATAGTGCAATCATAAATCTTTATTTGTCGAATTTAGCTTAGGGTCATCTATTGTACCCTTGACGGCCAGCCTACTCCAAGTTGTTTTCCACTAAATATGTGTGGTCAAGCTCGACTTATAATTAGGATTCAATCGATTCTTTAGTAGTGATAATTTGGATAACATACAGCTATATAACC
>NZ_CAXTBM010000076.1:0-24196 GCF_964242765.1 uncultured Hymenobacter sp. | reverse complement strand
CGCGGATCGTGCTGATCGGCCTCTTCGCGACGCTCGTCCTCCTGCAGGGCGCGCGCGTGCTCGCCTCGCGCGGCTCGAGCCTGACCAACGACGTGCTCGTCGGCTCCCCCGTCGCCTTCACGCTCGGCTACCGCGACGGTTCTTACGTGAAGCTGCGGGGCGTGACGCTGGGCTACAACCTGCCAACTGCCTGGCTAAGCAAAGTGGCCATCAGCTCGGCGCGGGTGTACGTGCAGGGCAAGAACCTGGTGACGCTCAGCGAGATTGATAACTACGACCCCGAGCGGGGCGGCGCCATTACCACGCCCATTCCGCGGGTGGTATCGGCCGGCATCAATCTGGGCTTCTAGAAGGCAGCTAAACAGCTAGCGCCCACCTCTCTAACTTGTACTCGACTACGAAAATGAAATTCTCTAAAATAACCTTGGGTTTAGCTGCCTGCGCGCTGGCCCTGCTTACTTCCTGCGAAAAGCAGCTGGAAGAATTCAACCCCTCGGGCCTGACGGCCGATGCCGTGTACAGCACGCCGGCCGGCTTCGAGAGCCTCGTGAATGCCGCGTATTCCTACACCCGCTGGTGGTACGGCAAAGAAGATGGCTACAGCATGTCGGAAATGGGTACCGACTTGTGGCTGCGCGGGGCCGGCGACGTCAACCCCGACCTGACCGATTACGCCACCCTGCAATCCAGCTCGCGGGCCGTGGAAAGCATGTGGGGCAAGCTCTACACGGCCATCAACCTGTGCAACGCCGGCATCAACCGGATTGGCACTTCGGGCATGACTGACGCGCAGAAAACCATCCGGGAAGGAGAATTACGCTTTCTGCGGGCTTTCTACTACTGGCACATTGTGGAAAGCTGGGGCGGCGTGCACTTCACTACCACCGAAACTAACGGCGTACAAACTACGGCCAACCGCACCTCGGTTGATGAGTTTTACGCCCAGATCATCGAAGATTTGAACGTGGCCGTTGCCAACTTGCCCAATACCACCGCCGACGTTGGGCGGGTAACCAAGCCGGCCGCCGAGGCGTTTCTGGCCAAAATCTACCTCACGCGCGGCAACAACCAGCAAGCCGCAACGTTGGCGCAGAAAGTTATTTCCGGCTATAGCTTTCAGCTGCTACCGAGCTACGCCAGCTTGTGGTCGATGACCAACCTGGAAAACCGCGAGATTGTGTGGGCCGTGAACTACTCTAAAGAGCTAACCCTCAACGACCGGGTGGACGCCACGCTTTACCCCGACGGACATCCACGGGGCGGTAACAATGGCCATGTGATGTGGCTAATGAAGTACGACGACCAGCCCGGTATGACCCGCGACATTGCCAACGGTCGGCCTTTCAACCGGTTCATGCCCTCTAGGTATCTGCTCAATCTGTTCGATGAAACCAGAGACTCGCGCTACGCGGCTTCCTTCCGGACGGTTTGGACTGCCAATACCGTTGTGACAGGTGCTCGTAATCTGGCGATTGGCGACACCGCTATTCTGGCCACCAAAAAAGTGGTTTCCACGGCTGTCCGCAACGCCAAGAAATACCGTGTCTTCGACGTAAATGACATCTACAACGCCAACGGTACGGCCAAAAACCGCTTGCAGTATGTGTGCTTGCGCAAGTTTGAGGACCCCACCCGGCCTACCATCCAGGAAGAGCAAAGTGCCCGCGACGCCTACGTTATCCGGCTGGCCGACGTGTATTTGATGGCCGCTGAAGCCAATTTCAAGCTCGGCAACTTGCCACAGGCAGTTACCCAAATCAACACAGTGCGGCGGCGGGCCGCCATTCCGGGCAGAGAAACCCAAATGGAAATAGCTACCTCCGATTTGAGTTTGGATTTCATTCTGGACGAGCGGGCGCGGGAGCTAGCGGGGGAGCAGTTGCGCTGGTTCGACCTTAAGCGCACGGGTCGGCTGCTGTCGCGGGTGCGGGCCAACAATCCCGAAGCGGGCCCCAGCATCCAGGATTACCATGTAGTGCGGCCCATTCCGCAACGGCAGTTGGATGCCATTCTCAACGGCACGGAGTTCACGCAAAATCAAGGATACAGATAACATTTTCCTCGAAACCCCACTGGGAATCCACCCAGTGGGGTTTTACTTTCCATTATGAAACAACTCACCGTTTGCCTTCTTGCCCTCGTCGCCAGCTCTTCCCTCGCTTTCCGGCCCGCAACTGAAAAGCCGGTAGCCCGCGAAACTGCCGTGCCCGACCTACCGAAAGTGATAGAGCCTTCGTTCAGCAAAGACACATTCAACATCGTCAAGTATGGCGCGGTGGCCGACGGCCAGACGTTGAATACCGACGCATTTCGCAAAGCTATTGAGGCGTGCAGCCAGAAAGGCGGCGTGGTGCTGGTACCGCGCGGCTTGTGGCTCACGGGGCCTATCGAGCTGAAAAACAACGTGAACCTGCACGTCAAGCGCGGCGCGCTGGTGCAGTTCAGCAGCAAGCTTTCAGATTTCAAGTTAATAAAAACCAACTGGGAAGGCGTGGACGCTGTGCGCAACCAGTCGCCGATTTCGGGCTATGATCTGCAAAACATTGCCATCACCGGGGAAGGCACCTTCGACGGAGCCGGCGACGCCTGGCGCATGGTGAAGAAAGAGAAACTCAGCGAAGGCCAGTGGCAGAAGCTGGTGAAGTCGGGCGGGATGCTCGATGCCAAGGGCACGACTTGGTACCCGACGGCGCAGTCGTTGAAGGGCTCCACCACCGAGAAGCCCGGCATCTTGCAGCCCGGCAAAGACGTTGCGGATTTCGCCGCTATCAAGGACTTTCTGCGGCCCAACATGCTGAGTCTCCAGCGCTGCAAGAAAATCTTGCTCGAAGGCTTTACCATCCAGAACTCGCCGGCCTGGACCATTCACCCGCTGCTCTGCGAAGACATTACGCTGCGCAACGTAACGGCCCGCAACCCCTGGTACGGCCAAAATACCGATGCGCTGGACCTGGAATCGTGCCGCAACGGCATTGTAGAAAACTGCACCTTCGACGTGGGCGATGATGGTATCTGCATCAAGTCGGGCCGCGACGAGCAAGGGCGTAAGCGCGGCGTGCCCACCGAAAACTTCATCATCCGCGACTGCAAAGTGTACCACGCGCACGGGGGCTTCGTGATTGGCAGTGAAATGTCGGGCGGCGCGCGCAACCTCTACGTGAGCAATTGCACCTTTATTGGCACAGATGTAGGATTGCGCTTTAAAACGGCCCGCGGCCGGGGCGGGGTGGTTGAGAACATCTTCGTGGACGGCGTCGACATGACCGATATTGCCGGCGAGGCTATCTTGTTTGATATGTACTACGCCGCCAAAGACCCCGTGCAAGTAACGGGCGAGGCCTTCGCCATTCCGGAAATCAAAGCCGAGCCACTGGGGGAAGGCACACCGCAGTTCCGCAACTTCCGCATCAAGAACGTGACTTGTAAAGGGGCGGCCACTGGTATTCTGGTACGCGGCCTGCCCGAAATGAACATCAAGGACATCGAAATAGAAAACGCGGTGCTGGAAAGCAAGAAAGGCCTCGTGTGTCAGGAAGCCAACGGCATCCGCCTAAAAAACGTGTCGCTGTTTTCCACGGACACCAAGCCGGTGCTCGAAGTCCAGAACAGCCAGAACATCACCCTCGACAATATCAGTTACGCCACCGGCGCCGACCTGTTGCTGCGTGTTACCGGCGACCGGAGCAAAGCCGTGAAACTCGTTAACACCAACACCAAATCGGCGAAGAAGGACGTGGAAATCGGCCAGAAAGTAGCCAAAAAGGTGGTTACCATTTCGCAGCGGTAGCGCTTCTTCTCCGCGCAACCAGGGCAATTGACCCCGTTGCGAGAGTTGTTTAGTTGAGGTATCCTGCTTACCGTTGTAGTAGTAATGCCAGATCAAGCAGGACGGACGCAAGTTGTTGACACGTCGGCCAACTACCTTTCGGTCCTGCTCAACTGAGAAGTGAAACCAACTTCTCGTATAGTTTTAGCTTAAATTCACTGCATGTCCTTCCGCCGCTTCCTTTCCGCTGGCTTCCTGCTGGCCTCCTTTACCGCCAACGCGCAAACGCCTGCCAAGCCAGCAACCAGTCCGGCAATGTCGCAGCGCATGGCCGACGCTTTCATTAGCTGGCACCCCGATTCCATTCTGATTGGCACCCGCAAAACGGCCCGCTGGGACTATGAGCAGGGGCTGATGATGAAGGCGCTGGAACGCGTGTGGGAGCGTACCGGCGACGCCCGCTACTACACGTACATCCAGAAAGACCTCGACCAGTTCGTACAGCCCGATGGTACCATTCGCACTTACAAACTGGAAGACTACAACCTCGACAACTTAACTACCGGCCACGCGCTACTAACACTAGCTCAATTGTCGTTGGGCAGCCAAGCAACCCAGCAGAAGTACGTGAAAGCCGCGCAGCTTCTGCGCAAGCAGCTTGATGGGCAGCCGCGCACCAAAGCGGGCGGCTTCTGGCACAAGAAAATCTACCCCAACCAGATGTGGCTGGATGGCCTCTACATGGCCGAGCCGTTCTACGCCGAGTACAGCAAGCTGTTCAATCAGCCCGCTGGTTTCGACGATGTGGCCAAGCAGTTCGCCCTCATCGAGAAGAACCTGGTGGACCCCAAAACCGGCCTGCTCTACCACGGCTACGACGAAAGCAAAGAGCAGAAATGGGCCAACAAAACCACCGGCCAGTCGCCGAACTTCTGGGACCGGGGCATGGGCTGGTACGCCATGGCGTTGGTAGACGTGCTGGATTATTTCCCTGCCAACCATCCGCAACGGGCCCAACTCATCAAGGATGTGCAACGCCTGGCCCCGGTGCTAGCTAAGTACCAGGACCCCAAAACCGGCACTTGGTCGTTGGTGGTAGACCAGGCTACGCGCAAAGGCAACTACGCCGAGGCTTCGGGCAGCAGCATGTTTGTGTACGCGCTGGCCAAAGGCGTGCGCATGGGCTACTTGGACACCAAATATGCGGCCGTTGCCAAGAAAGGCTACGACGGCCTGCTCAAATCCTTTGTGGCTACCGAGGGTAACAACGCAGTGGCTTTCAACGGTACGGTGAGTGTGGGCGGCCTCGGCGGCACTCCGTACCGAGACGGTAGCTTCGAGTATTACCTGAGTGAGCCGCTCCGCAAAAACGACTTGAAAGGGGTCGGGCCGTTTATTCTGGCCAGCGTAGAAATGGAAATTGCCGCGGAAAATGTGCTCGGCAAAGGCAAGACCGTAGCCGTAGACAACTATTT
The DNA here is from genome assembly GCF_964242765.1 of uncultured Hymenobacter sp. NCBI lineage: Bacteria > Pseudomonadati > Bacteroidota > Cytophagia > Cytophagales > Hymenobacteraceae > Hymenobacter > uncultured Hymenobacter sp. The sequence continues at coordinate 18,955 of NZ_CAXTBM010000076.1, read as the reverse complement.
CAACCATGAAACCCGCAAAAACAGCCTCAGCGGGGAGCCTGAGACCTGGCATTACACCTGGGAAGAGCGCACGCACGGCGGCTTTTACTTGTGGGGCAACCAGTTCCGTGAGCTAGGCGCCAAAACCGTAACGGTGCCCACGGCGCCCACGGCCGCCTCGCTAAAAGGCGTGAACGTGTACATCATCGTCGATCCGGACAGCAAGAAAGAGTCGCCGCAGCCCAACTTCGTGAAGCCCGCCGACGTGCAGGCCGTAACGGATTGGGTGAAAGCCGGTGGCACCCTCGTGCTGATGGCCAACGACACCTCGAACTGTGAGATTCCGCGCTTCAACACGCTGGCGCAAGCATTTGGCATCACCTTCACCAACACCAGCATGAACATGGTGAAAGGCGACCAATTCGAGCAAGGGCTGGTGAAATTTTCGGCCGGCAATTCAGTGTTCAAAACCGCCAAAACTGCCTACGTGAAAGAACTATCGGTGCTGAACTTGAAAAGCCCGGCAACACCCCTGGTCAGCACGGGCAGCAGCGTTATCATGGCTACCGCCAAATTGGGTAAGGGAACCGTGTTTGCCATCGGCGACCCGTGGCTGTACAACGAGTACACCGACGGCCGCAAAATCCCGGATACGTTCGACAACTTCGAGGCTGGTAAAGATCTAGCTACTTGGCTGCTACAACAAACTGGGCGCTAGGATTTAGAACTTAGAGCCCTACTCACAAGACCGTCATGCAGAGGCATAGCCGAAGCATGACGGTCTTATTATGTATTGACTTTAAACAAGTTCTAAACTTCCACCTCTCAAATCATATCATCCGGCCTACTCCCATGTGCGCGGCGTCCTCGGTTAGGCGCGTGGAGTCCCGAACGATAAGCTCGGTCGGGATTTTGACGGTGTTGACGGGCTTAGCGCGCTGCTTGTTCTCAATTAAGTCAATCAGCCGTTCGGCAGCTACTTGCCCTATTTCTTGGGCGGGTTGTACCACAGTGCTCAGCGAAGGTGCCAGTAGATCAGCTACGTTCAAGTTGGTGAAACCGATGAGCGATACGTCTTCGGGAATAGCCAAGTGGCGTTGGTGCAGCGCTTTTAGGCAACCCACGGCCAACCGGTCGGAAGCGGTGAAGAAGGCGTCGGGAATCGGGTCGAGGGCCATCAGCTCATCTACCATCGGGCCTACTTCGTCGGGGCCAAAAGTGCCGTAGCGGATCAGATTTTCGTCGAATTCCAGGCCGTACTTTTCCAAGGCGGCGCGGTAGCCAGCCAGGCGTTCCTGCGTGATGCTCAGCCAAGGCTGAATAGTAAGGTGCGCAATGCGCCGCCGGCCCGACTGAATCAGGTGTTCAGTAGCGGCAAAAGCACCCCCAAAATTATCGGCCACTACTTGCGTCACGTTCAGTTCCGCCGACACTCGGTCAAACAAAACTACGGGCACATTCTTGTCGATTACGTCGCGCAGGTGGGTCACATCCGAGGTTTCGCTTGAAAGCGAAATCAATAGGCCGTCAACCTTGCGCGACATGGCTTGATTGACGTTGGCTGTTTCCCGCTCGTAGGATTCCTGACTTTGGAAGATGATAACGTGGTAGCCGCGGTTGTAGGCAATGGCCTCGATGCCGTTGATGGCCTGCGAGAAAAAGTAGTTGGCAATTTGGGGCACAATAACTCCGATGGCGCGGCTAGCACTGCCTTTCAAGCTGAGCGCAATAGGGTTCGGACGGTAGTTGAGCCGCTCCGCACACTCCATTACCAGCCGCTTCGTTTCCGGGTTGATTTCGTAGCTGCCCCGCAAGGCGCGGGACACCGTGGAAGTGGAAAGGTTCAACTCGCGGGCAATGTCTTTTATCGTGAATGTTTCCAACGGTCAGACGGATTTGGAAGGGCTAGAGTAGGGGGTGAGCTTTCTAAAGTGCAATGCCTGCAAAAAGCAGTGAGGAGGGGCTTTCGGGGCTGAAAGTAGAAATAGCTGACTGATTTCGCATTAGCTCAACTATTGTTACTTGTCGGGCCGTACGCTGGCAACGTTCCCGATAACGTTTGCGCGAATAAACATTGTGCTATTCTTCCTTTTGGAGTACACAACTTTTAATCTTAACAGAACAGATGTGCTGTCTGTCGTACGAAAAGTACATTATTTTCTCCCGAAAAGTTTACAAACTCCTATTCGCATGGCTCTTGCTGCCTCCTTCGATTTGACTGGCAAACGCGCACTGGTAACGGGCTGCACCCGCGGCATCGGCCAAGCCATGGCCATCGGATTGGCAGAAGCCGGTGCCGATATTATCGGCGTATCCGCCTCGTTAGCCTTGGCAGGCAGCGAAACCGAACAGGCCGTTCAGGCTCTTGGGCGCGAGTTCAAAGCCTACCAAGTCGATTTCGGCGACCGGGCGCAGGTGGATTCTTTTATAACTCAAGTGCAAGCCGACTTTCCGCAGATCGACATTCTTGTCAATAATGCCGGCACCATCAAGCGCGCCCCGGCCGCCGAACATTCCGATGAGTTGTGGGATGAAGTGCTGCGTATCAACCTCGATGCGCCCTTCCGGCTGGCCCGCGCCATTGGCGGGCAGATGCTCAAGCAAGGCAGCGGCAAAATCATCTTTACCGCCTCCTTGCTTACGTTCCAGGGCGGCATCAATGTGCCCGGCTACGCCGCCAGCAAAGGGGCCATTGGTTCGGTAGTGAAAGCACTGGCCAACGAGTGGGCCGGGCGCGGCGTGAACGTCAATGCCATTGCCCCCGGCTACGTTGCCACCGACAATACCGAAGCCTTGCGCAACGACCCCGACCGTAGTCAGAGCATTCTGAGCCGCATTCCGGCCAGCCGCTGGGGCACCCCCGACGACTTCAAAGGACCCACCGTGTTCCTCGCTTCCGCCGCCGCCGACTACGTGCACGGCACCATCCTCACCGTTGATGGTGGCTGGATGGGACGGTAGTTGTGAGGTAGCTAAGCGCGAATTGATGCGCCTGACGTTCAGAATACGTGGCGGAAAGCATTAGATTCGCTACCCAAGCAAAGCATCCATTCATAATTTCATCACTTCGCAAACTCACCTCATGACCCAACGATATGCCATCGGTCCGCGCGAAACAGCGGCAATGAACACAGACGAACTGCGGGAAAATTTCCTGATTGAAAATCTGTTTGTTGCGGGCAACATCGAGTTGGTCTACACCCATTACGACCGCATGATTGTGGGTGGCGCCACGCCAACCACCGAGCCGCTGACGCTGCCGAACCCGGGAAATCTGAAGGCCGACTTCTTCTTGCAACGTCGGGAACTTGGTATTTTGAATACCGGAGCGCCCGGCCAGGTTACCGTGGATGGCACGGTGCATGAGCTCGGCAACCAAGACTGCCTCTACGTGGGGAAAGATGCTCGGGAAGTGATTTTCACCTCTTCTGAGGCTAGCCAGCCCGCGAAGTACTACCTGCTCTCGGCCCCGGCGCACCACGCGTATCCTACGCGGCGCATGACGCAAGCCGAGTCTACGCCGGTACAGCTCGGTACGCCCGAAACGGCCAACGAGCGCACCATCTATAAGTACATCTACTTGGAAGGTATCCAGAGCTGCCAACTGGTGATGGGGTTAACCCAACTCAAAGCCGGTAGCGTCTGGAACACGATGCCCTCGCACGTACACGACCGGCGCATGGAAGTGTATGTTTACTTCGATCTGCCGGAAAACCAGCGGGTGCTGCACATGATGGGCGAGCCGCAGCAGACGCGCCCCCTGTGGGTAAACAACGGCCAAGCCGTGCTGTCGCCACCGTGGTCGATTCATACTGGCTGCGGCACCAGCAACTACACTTTTATCTGGGGCATGGCCGGCGAAAACCTCGAGTACACCGACATGGACCCCGTTACCCTCGACCAACTCCGCTAACTCTTTATGTCAACCACTGATACCAACTTTCTGCTCGACAACGACCGCCAGCCTTGGACGCAGGTAGCCGAAGGTATGCGCCGCCAGGTGCTGGCTTATGATCCACAGATGATGCTGGTCCGGGTAGCGTTCGAGAAGGGTGGTATCGGCGCCTTGCATCATCATGTGCATACGCAGATGACCTACGTGGAAAGCGGGATATTCAAGTCAACGGTGGGCGAGGAGACGCGCGTAATGCGGGCTGGGGACGTGTTCTACGCGCCTTCCAACGTGTGGCACAGCGTGGAGTGTCTGGAAGCGGGCATGCTGCTGGATACGTTCAGCCCCATGCGCGAAGATTTTATATAGCTGGTTCTATTTTCAACTAATGCAGATTCAGCTAATCATAGCAAGAAAACTACTGCTCCTGCTGACGGGAATAGGGGGGATGGGGATCTTTTCAGCCCGGGCTCAGCAGGTGACAGTGGCGGCGGATGGTTCGGGAAATTTCCGGACCATCCAGGCCGCGCTCAACAGTTTACCCAACCAAGCCACCAAGCCGCGCACCGTCTACATCAAGAATGGCACCTACCGCGAAAAGGTGTTTTTGGACGGTAAGCAACAGATTACCCTTAAGGGCCAAAGCGAAAAGGGCGTAATTCTGACCTATGCTCTGGCCCGCGACGAGTGGCGTTGCGACTCAGTAGCCGGCGCCGATGATTGGGGCGTAGCTACGCTCAACATGCGCAATTCGCCCGACATCACGCTCGAAAACCTGACGGTGCTCAACACCTACGGCTTCGACGCGAAAGGGGAAGTAACCATAGCCTGCCCCACCGACCCGACCAAAAAGAAAAGCATCAGCAAAACCGGCCACCAGATGGCGCTGCGCACCATGCCCGGCACCACGCGCCTGATTGTGAAGCACTGCACGTTCCGGGCCTTGGGCGGCGACACCGTTAGCCCGTGGGATGTAGACGCGGGCCTGTACTACTTCCAGGACTGCACCATGGAAGGCGGCGTCGATTTCTATTGCCCGCGCGGTTGGGCCTATGCCGAAAACTGCCGCTTCATCTGCCACAACCCCAACGCCGCCATCTGGCACGATGGCTCCGGCAACAAAGACTCGAAAACAGTGCTGAAAAACTGCGTGTTCGAGGGCGACGACAACTTCAAGCTGGGCCGCTTCCATCGGGAAGCCCAGTTCTATTTGCTGGACTGCAAGTTCGCTAAGAACATGGCCGACGCCGACATCTACTGGGCCCAATCGGGGCCGGGGGCCAAGCAGTGGGGGCGGCGCGTGTACTACGTGAACTGCCACCGCGAAGGCGGCGACTTTGCCTGGTACAAAGACAACCTAAGCGCCGCCGAAGGGGCCCCTAAAGCATCCCAAATCACGGCCGATTGGACGTACGGCGGACGCTGGTACCCGGTGTCAGGTAAGAAGGCAACGGTGGCGTTGGCAGCATCTAACCTTGCCAACACCAACTCGGTGATGCCCGCAGCAGTTAATCTGCGCGCCGACCAGGCCGACAGCGTGGCGGAAAAGATGCTGGTGTATCAGCGCAGCGTAGGCGGCTGGCCTAAGGCTGTGAAAATTGCGTCGGTAGAGGAGAAGGTGGACTACACCAAACCACTGTCGGCGGCGAAGCGGGCTGCTACACTGGCCGATGCGGGCCGCAACGATGCCACCATCGACAACAACGCTACTACCCGCGAAATCACTTACCTGCTGCAAGCTTTCAAGCGCACCAACAACCCCGCCTACCGGCAGGGCGCGGAGCGCGGCATCCAGTATCTGCTGAAGATGCAGTATCCCAACGGGGGCTTTCCGCAGTACTATCCCGATGCCAGCAGCTACCGCCACCTCATCACCTACAACGACAACGCCATGATTCGGGTGCTGGACTTGCTGCGGAGTGTGGCCAAGCAGCAAGACGAGTTTGCCCTTGTGAATCCGGAGTTAGTGGGCCAAGCCAAGCAAGCAGTGGAGCGCGGGGTGGATTGCATTCTGAAAACGCAGTACGTGCAAAAAGGCAAGCGCACGGCGTGGTGCGCGCAGCACGACGAAAAGACCTTGCAACCCGCTAAGGCCCGGGCCTTCGAGCTAGCATCGCTCAGCGGTTTTGAATCGGCGCGCATTGTAGAATTCCTGATGGAAATCGAGAATCCCTCGCCGGCAGTGAAGCAGGCTATTACCAGCGCCGTAGCGTGGTTCGAGGCCGTGAAAATGCCGAATTTGGCCCTGAAAGAAACGAAAGACCCGAGCCAGCCCACCGGCCGCGACCGGGTGATAGTGCCGGAGCCCGGTGCCACGTTGTGGGCCCGGTTTTACGACCTCGAAACCAACCGCCCGATTTACGTAGGGCGCGACAGCCAGGTACATTACACCTTGGCTGAAATCGAAAATGAGCGCCGGGCGGGTTACGTTTACGCGGGCACTTGGCCGGCGAAGCTGCTCACCAAAACCTACCCACAATGGCAGCAAAAGTATGCTGCCACTACTACACAGGCAAGTAAATAAGTATTTCCGCTATGCCCCACCTCTCGAAATCCCTCGTCCTTTCGGCCCCTAGTACGGCGGCTGCTCTTCCCACCGCCGCGCATTTCGAGTTGCCTGAGAAGGTGCTGCAATTTGGTACGGGTGTGCTGCTGCGTGGCCTGCCCGATTACTTTATCGATAAAGCCAACCGCCAAGGTGTGTTCAACGGCCGCATAGTGGTAGTGAAGAGCACCGATGGCGGCGACATCACGGCATTCGAGCGCCAGAATGGACTCTATACGCTGGTTGTGCGCGGCATTGAAGATGGGCAGACCGTGGAAGAAAACGTGGTGTGCTCGGCCATTAGCCGGGTGCTGTCGGCCAAAAGCCAATGGGACGAGATACTAGCCTGCGCTGCTAACCCCGAACTAACCGTAGTTATTTCCAATACCACCGAAGTGGGTATTCAATTGGTGGCTGATGACGTGACGCAGGCGCCGCCGGTTTCGTTTCCGGGCAAGCTGCTGGCCTTCCTATATGCCCGCTACCAAGCCTTCAACGGCGATAAAAGCAAGGGCCTCGTGGTTGTGCCCACCGAGCTCATTGTTGACAACGGCACCAAGCTCGAAGCCATTCTGCTCGAGCAGGCGCACCGCAACAACCTGCCCGCCGAGTTCATCGACTGGCTGGAAACGGCCAATTCCGTTTGCAACTCGCTGGTAGACCGCATTGTGCCCGGCCGGCCCGACGTATCGATGCAAGACAGCTTGGCCGAGCAATTGGGCTACGACGACGAGCTGCTGACGATGTCGGAAGTGTACACGCTGTGGGCCATTCAGGGCAACGAGCACGTGCAGGAGGTTCTCTCGTTCCATCAGGTAGATAAGGGCGTCGTTATTCAGCCTGATATCAACCAGTTTCGGGAGCTAAAGCTGCGTTTGCTCAACGGTACCCACACGCTTAGCTGCGCGCTGGCCATCCTGTGCGGTTTCACGACCGTGCGCGAAGCCATGGATGATCAGCATTTTGCCAGCTTTGTGCACAACCTAATGCTGGCCGACTTGCTGCCTGGCATTCCCTATCCCATTGATGAGAAGGTGGGCCAGCGCTTCGGCATGCAGGTACTCGACCGGTTCCGCAATCCGTTCATTGAGCACCGTTGGCTGAGCATCAGTCTTAACTACACCACCAAGCAGCAAATGCGCAACGTGCCCACACTGCTGCACTACTCGCGCCAATTGGGCGCCGTACCGCACTACGTGGCATTGGGTTTTGCAGCCTATTTGCTGTTCATGCGCGGTACTCGCCAGGAAGCCAGTGGTTGGCACGGCGAGATAAATGGAATGGAATATCTTATTCAGGACGATAAGGCCGCTTACTTCGCTGATGTTTGGAACCGGCTTGCGCCCACTGAGCTGGTCCGCACCGTGTTGCACAATACCACCCTCTGGGGCCACGACTTATTGGCCGTACCTGGCTTCGCCGACGAGGTGAGCCAGTACCTGAAACAGCTCATCGAGCACGGGGCGCAGGCCACGCTGACTAAGGTGTTGAACCGGACCGTAGAGCAGCAGGCAGCCGTGAAATGAAATTGAATTGTATTTTGTTTTAGCTCCGCATAAACCAAGGATTCCACTTAATTTAGGAAGCAAAACAACTTACAGTTATTCCAGAGATGGTACTTTAGGGCCTCTCCCCGGTTTGAAAAAACCGTAAACAAGATTCAAGCAATGAAGCATCTAGTAGCTAAAATCCACCCCGACGACAACGTGCTGGTAGCCTTGCAGGACCTGCCCGTTGGCACGCCCGTTACCTACGACGGCACCACCGTCACGACCACTGAACGGATTCCGGCCAAGCACAAACTAGCCATGCAATTCCTGGCCCCCGGCGACCCGGTACACATGTACGGAGTGCTGGTTGGCAAAGCGGCGCAGGCCATTGGCGTGGGAGGGTTGCTTACCACTGCCAACATGCGCCACGCCACCGACAGCTACGGCGAAAACCAGGAGCGCCGCGCGGCCTGGACCGCCCCGAACGTATCGAAGTGGGAAGACCGCACCTTCATGGGCTTCCACCGTGCCGATGGCAGCGTGGGCACGGCCAATTACTGGCTGGTAATTCCGCTAGTCTTCTGTGAAAACCGCAACATTCAGGTGCTCGAAGAAGCCTTGGTAAATGACCTTGGCTACGCCCGCCGCAAATCGTACCAGCCCCAAACGCAGGAACTGCTGGCTCTAATGCAGGCTGGCAAGTCAGTGGAAGAAATTCTTGCCACCGACTTGCGCAGTGCCGAAGAAGGACATCAGAAATCAAAGCCGTTCCCTAATGTGGATGGCATTCGATTCCTGAGCCACGAGGGCGGCTGCGGCGGTATTCGGCAGGACGCACAAAGCCTTTGCGGCCTGCTGGCCGGCTACATCACGCATCCCAACGTGGCGGGTGCTACGGTGCTTAGCCTCGGCTGTCAGAACGCGCAGGCCAGCATGTTGCAAGATGAAATCAACAAGCGCAGCCCCAACTTCAACAAGCCTCTTTTCATTCTGGACCAGCAGAAGTTGGGCACCGAAGAAACGTTGGTAAGTATGGCCTTGCGCCAAACATTTGCGGGCCTCATGCAAGCCAACCAACTCCAGCGCCAGCCCGCGCCGCTTAGCAAGCTGTGCATCGGCCTCGAATGCGGTGGCTCCGATGGCTTTTCGGGCATTTCGGCTAACCCCGCTGTGGGCCACGTTTCAGATTTGATGGTGGCCTTGGGCGGCTCGGTTATTCTAGCCGAATTTCCGGAGCTGTGTGGCGTCGAGCAAGAACTGGTAGACCGTAGCGTAGACCACGCCACGGCCGAGCGGTTCAGCTCGCTCATGAAAGCCTACGGCGACAGCGCCGTGGCCGTGGGTTCGGGCTTCGACATGAACCCTTCGCCAGGCAATATCCGGGACGGGTTGATTACCGATGCTATGAAGTCGGCGGGAGCGGCCCGCAAAGGCGGCAGTTCGCCGGTAGTAGCGGTGCTCGACTATCCGGAGCCGGTAACCAAGCCCGGCTTGAACTTGCTCTGCACTCCCGGCAACGACGTGGAATCTACCACGGCCGAAGTCGGATCGGGGGCCAACGTGGTGCTCTTCACCACCGGTCTCGGTACGCCCACTGGCAACCCTATCGCCCCGGTTATCAAGATTGCCAGCAACACGGCTTTGGCGAAACGGATGCCGGATATCATCGACGTAAATACGGGTACGGTTATCGATGGCGAAGAAACCATTGAACAAGCCGGAGAGCGGATTCTGGACTACATAGTTCGGGTAGCCAGCGGCGAAGAAGTAGCCGCCGTCCGCCACGGCCAAACCGACTTTATTCCTTGGAAACGCGGTGTTTCGCTATAAGCCTGACGCCTTGCTTCGGCCTTTTACAAGATTGAGTGCATTTTTCGCCTGAAAGTCTGCAACGAGTAGGAGACTACAGGGTGGCAAAAACGTAGCAGTCCACTACATTTCAGAACTGGCGTGAAGCAAACCTTCCCGCTCTCGGCACCTAGCTTTACTTAAGTAAGTATGAAAAAGCCCTTTTTAGACGAGGATTTCCTACTACAAACGGAAACTGCGCAGCAGCTCTACCACGAGTTTGCCAAGCAGATGCCCATCATCGATTACCATTCGCATCAGGTGCCCGATCAGATTGCGCAGGACCGGCAGTTCGAGAACATCACGCAAATCTGGCTCTACGGCGACCATTACAAGTGGCGCGCCATGCGCACGAGTGGCGTGCCGGAGCGTTTTATTACCGGTGATGCGTCGGATTGGGAAAAGTTTGAAAAATGGGCGGAAACCGTGCCCCAGACTGTGCGCAATCCGCTCTACCACTGGACGCACCTGGAGTTGCAGCGCTACTTTGGTATCACGGAACTGCTGAACAAAGACAGCGCCCGCCGCATCTACGACGAGTGCAACGCCAAGCTCCAGACGCCGGAATATACGGTCCGGAACCTACTGCGGCGCATGAACGTGAGAGTGGTATGCACCACCGACGACCCCGCCGATTCGCTGGAGCATCATCGTGTCATTGCCGCCAGTGGCTTCGAGGTGCGCGTGCTGCCCACCTTTCGCGCCGATAAGGCCATGACGCCGGAGGATGCCGCCGCTTACAACCAGTACCTCGACAAGCTAGGGGAAGCCGCCGCCGTGGATATCCGCACGTTCTACGACCTGCAAACTGCCCTGCGCCTGCGCCACGATTACTTCGCCGCTCTTGGCTGCCGATTGTCTGACCACGGCCTAGAGCAGATTTATGCCGCCAATTATACGGAAGGGGAAATCAACGACATCTTCGCCAAAGTAAGGGGCGGGGAGGAGTTGACGACCGACGAAGTGCTGCAATTCAAGTCAGCCATGCTGGTGCTACTAGCCGAAATGGATTGGGAAAAGGGTTGGACGCAGCAGTATCACTTGGGCGCGTTGCGCAACAATAACTCCCGCATGCTCCGCCAACTCGGGCCCGATACAGGTTGGGATTCTATTGGTGATTTTTCGCAAGGCCGCGCGCTGTCCAAGTTTCTTAATCGGCTCGATGGGCAAGACAAACTAGCCAAAACTATCCTCTACAACCTGAACCCGGCCGATAACGAGCTGATAGCTACTATGGTCGGCAACTTCAACGACGGTTCGGTAGCGGGCAAGGTACAGTTCGGCTCGGGCTGGTGGTTTCTCGACCAGAAAGACGGCATGGAAAAACAAATCAACGCCTTGTCGAACATGGGCTTGCTGAGTTGCTTTGTGGGCATGCTCACCGATTCGCGCAGTTTCCTGTCCTACCCACGCCACGAGTACTTCCGCCGTATTCTCTGCAACCTCATCGGTACGGATGTGGAAAACGGCGAACTGCCCGACGATATGGCGCTACTCGGTACCATCGTTAAGAATATCTGCTACGGCAACGCCAAAGGCTATTTCGGGTTCGATGCAGTGCCGGAGCCAGCATTGGAGGCCGCGGCACTACGTTCGTAAGGCACTCACCATCCGGCTCGTGTTTGTGAGCCTCACTCATTAGGTGCGAAGCTTAAATTTCGAGCTACTGTCAACTTCAGCAACGATACGAAGCGTGGCTTCGTGGTACACAGCAATACAATGAAACAGGTTGTCACCTTCGGGGAAATTATGATGCGTCTCTCGACGCCCCTGAACTATCGGCTCACCCAGTCGGCTAGCCTGGAAGTGAACTACGGCGGCGGCGACGCCAACGTGGCTGCCGCCGTGGCTGGCTTGGGCGTACCCGCCGCGCACGTCACCTGCTTCCCCCCCAACGAGTTAGGCCAAGCCGCCGCGCAAAGCTTTCAGCGCCTCGGCGTCGACATGCAACACACCGTGTACAGCGGCCAACGGTTAGGGCTGTATTTTCTGGAAGTAGGCGCTTCGTTGCGGCCTAGCAAAGTGGTGTACGACCGGGCCGATTCTTCTTTTGCCAAGCTCGACCCGGCGGCCTTTCATTGGGACGAGATTCTGAAAAACGCGCAGTGGTTGCACTGGACCGGCATTACGCCCGCTATTTCAGCTGCTACGGCGCAGGCTACGGCCGATGCCATTGCGGCCGCGCGCCGGTTGGGTATCACAGTTTCAGCCGACGTTAACTACCGCCGCAACCTGTGGCAGTACGGCCAGACCGCCCAACACGTAATGACAGAATTGGTAGCTGGTTGCGACGTGGTGGTGTGTTCGGAAAACGATGCCGACGACTTGTTCGGCATTCGCGCTGTGCCCGGCGCCGACAATGGTTTTGCTTCGATGGGGGAGCAGCTTATCACTCGCTTTCCTCAGATCAAGCAAGTGATTTCCACCCGCCGCAAAACGCAAAGTGCCTCGCACGAACGCATCAAGGGCATGCTCTTCAACGGCTCGTATACAGAAACCCCGTATCTTGATATCACGCCCGTCGTGGACCGCATTGGCGGCGGCGACGCCTTCATGGGTGGCTTTATCTACGGCTCTTTACAGTACGCTACGCCTGCCGAAGCCCTGAGCTTCGCGCTGGCCGCTTCGGCCCTCAAGCACACCATCCACGGCGACGTGAATCTGGTGACGGCCGCCGAAGTAGAGCACGTAATGCAAGGCAATACCACCGGCCGTTTGGTACGGTAGAAAATCAGCAAATGGAAACCAAGAACAAATCTCGATTCTCATCCGCCGAAGCTTTCGAAACGGTGCTGCGCTACCCCATAGTGCCCGTTTTCTACCACGCCGACGTGACGTACGCCAAGCGCATCGTGCAGGCTTGCTACGCGGGTGGTTTGCGGGTGTTTGAATTCACGAACCGCGGTGAAAAGGCATTTGAAGTGTTCAGCGAACTGGTAGCTTTCGTGCACGATAACTGCCCGGATATGCTGCTTGGCATCGGCACGATTTACGAGGCCGATGATGCCGAGCGGTTCATTGCCGCCGGCGCCGACTTCGTAGTACAGCCCTGCCTGACGGCAGAGGTGGCAGCCGTCTGCCACGCCCACAACGTGCTGTGGCTGCCCGGCACCATGACCGTTTCGGAAGTATACCAAGCCAACAAGCTAGGAGCGGCTATTGTCAAAATATTCCCTGGCAATGTGGTGGGGCCCGGTTTCATTAAGAGCCTGCGCGGCCCCATGCCGAAAGTGCCCCTTATGGTGACTGGTGGCGTGGAGCCCACTGAGGAAAGCCTCCAGGAGTGGTTTCAGGCGGGCGTGAATGTGGTAGGTATGGGGTCCCAGCTCTTCAAAAACGCCGACGATACGGCAGCCCTAAGCCAGCAAATTGCGAGCCTGCTGAAGTTCGTAGATACCGCGAAAAAGTAACGCCGCGCCAGGTGGCGCATTGTTTGCGCCGTCGGTTTTCCCAACAGTAGTAGCTCTGACTCTATTTTCCGAACTCGATGATACCATCCCCCACCCAATCGCCGCCTGCGCCACCGCTCGCCACCACCATCGGCAAATACCGCTGGACGGTAGTAGCGTTGCTTTTCTTCGCGACTAGTATCAACTACCTTGACCGCCAAGTAATTGGTTTGTTGAAGCCGACGCTGGAAACCGAATTCAACTGGTCGGAAACCACCTATGGCTACATTGTCATGGCCTTTTCGGCGGCCTACGCTATTGGGTTGCTGGCCTTCGGTCGGATCATCGACTTTATTGGTACCAAGAAGGGTTATATCATTTCGATTATTGCCTGGAGCGGTGCTGCCATTGGCCACGCCTTTGCTACCTCCACGCTGGGTTTTGGGGTAGCCCGCGCGGCTCTCGGACTGGGTGAGGCAGGTAACTTCCCGGCCGCTATCAAAACGGTAGCGGAATGGTTTCCGAAGAAAGAGCGGGCCTTAGCAACGGGCATTTTCAATTCCGGCGCCAACATCGGCGCCGTTGTGGCCCCTGTGATGGTGCCTTGGATTTTGGGAGCTTATGGCTGGGAGGAAGCTTTCGTAATTACGGGGGCTATTGGCTTTGTCTGGTTGATTTTTTGGTGGCTTTTTTATCAAATTCCATCTAAACAGCCCAAGCTTACGCAGGATGAGTACACGTACATCCACAGCGACAACGAACCGGAAGAAGCTGAAGGAGACCATGGTAAGACCATTTCTTGGGGTAAGCTGCTCAGCGTACGCCAAACATGGACCTTCGTGTTCGGTAAGCTGCTCACGGACCCGATCTGGTGGTTTTTTCTGTTCTGGTTGCCGTCTTACTTCTCGACCACCTTCAATCTGGACTTGAAAAAACCTAGCCTGCCGCTGGTGGTAGTCTATACCCTAACCACAGTAGGCAGCATTGGGGGAGGTTACTTCTCGTCTTATCTTATCAAGAAAGGCTGGACAGTGTATAAGGCTCGCAAAACGGCTATGCTCGTGTTTGCCCTATTGGTAATGCCGATCATGCTGGCCCGTTATGCCACCAGCATTTGGCCGGCAGTAGCTCTTATCAGCTTGGCTGCCGCTGCGCACCAAGCCTGGAGTGCCAACATTTTTACGACGGCATCGGACATGTTTCCGAAAAAAGCGGTCAGCTCTATTGTTGGCATCGGTAGCATGGCCGGTTCGGTAGGCGGAATTTTGTTTCCGTTGCTCATTGGTTATCTGCTCGACACCTATAAAGCGGCAGGCGACATCAACGCGGGCTACAACATTATCTTCCTGATTTGTGGCTCAGCGTATCTGCTGGCCTGGGTGGTGATGCACTTCTTGTCGCCGCGCATGACGCAAGTAAAACTGGATTAACGCACCATTTGGCAGCCTACGGGACGAGGTAAAAACAGCGCGGTTTTTCACTTGTCCGGTTAGCTGGCCGCTTTCTTCTTACTCTCCATTGCGCCCGGCAAAAGTCGGGGCCCACCTTCCTACTGCCATGAAAAAAATACCCTGCTTCCTGCTGGCTCTGCTCTTGCTTGCGTTACCAGCCCTCACCTTCGCTCAAAACACGAAAGACGCCGCAGCGGCCAAAGCAGTGGAAGCGCTAGAGCGCCAGCGCTTTGAGGCACAGGTGAAAAAGGACTATACCGTGCTGGAAAAAGTATTCGGCGACGACTTGGTTTATACCCACTCTAACGGCAAGCAAAACAATAAAACCGAGTATATCCAGTCGATTCGCGACGGCAAAAGCGTGTACGATAAGATTGACGTGGAAGCCCTGAACGTACGCGCTTACAACGACGGCAAGACGGCGGTAGTCAACGGTACCATCACTATCTACCAACCTAACAAGCCCGACGGGACGCCTAATGTTGCCCACCTCAAGTACGTGGTGGTGCAAGTAAAGGACCCAAAAAAAGGGTGGCAAGTGGTGCTCTGGCAGTCGCAGAAGCAGCCTGAAGTAAAGAGCTAAGCGCCTTTGGTGCCTTCAAGTTGCTTGCGGCGCCTCACGCCGTGGAATCTCTCAAGAGAAGGATTCCATTACTAGCTTCTTCTATATAGTAGAACCCTAAACCATACTCCCTCTTCCAGAGGGGCTGGGGTAGCTCTGTCCAAATCTCACCTATTAGCCCCTTCCTTTTCATGAGTATTAATCAGGAAAATACACTAGCCCAACCGGTTGGCATTACACTGGAGCGCTACATTATGCGTGCGCAGGCAGATTTTCCGTTTGCCACGGGTGAATTGTCGCAGCTGCTACGCGACTTGGCGCTAGCGGGCAAAATCGTGCACCGAGATGTTAACCGGGCCGGTCTGGCAGACATTACCGGAGGCTTGGGCACGCAGAACGTGCAAGGCGAGCAGCAAAAGCGGCTGGATATGGAAGCGCATATTCGGTTCGTGAGGGCGCTGAAAAACGGCCGCGAAGCCTGCGCTATTCTCTCGGAGGAAGAAGCCGATATCATCCACATCGACAACGATTCTGGCAACTACGTGGTGGCCATGGACCCGCTCGATGGCTCCTCCAACATCGACGTGAATGTGAGCATCGGCACGCTGTTTAGCATCTACCGCCGCGTGACGCCGGTCGGAACGAAGGCTACGGCGGTGGATTTTTTGCAGGGTGGCCGGCGGCAGATAGCCGCGGGCTACATTCTGTATGGATCGAGCACCATGTTCGTCTACACCACCGGCCACGGTGTAATGGGTTTCACCTACGAGCAGTCGTTGGGCGAGTTCTTTCTCTCGCATCCTGATATCCGCATTCCGCAGGATGGTCGCATTTTTTCCTGCAATGAAGGCTACTGGTTTGACTATCCGGAAGCCGTGCGATCTTACTTAATGGACTGCAAACGCAAAGAGTATTCCGGGCGCTACATCGGCTCCTTGGTAGCAGATTATCACCGTAACTTATTCAACGGGGGCATCTACCTGTATCCGCCTACTGGTAAGAACCCCAATGGAAAGCTGCGCTTGCTCTACGAGTGCTATCCATTGGCCATGCTTATCGAGCAGGCCGGTGGCCAAGCAGTGGTATCCGGCACGGAAGCCATTCTTGATGTTGTGCCCACGCAGCTACACCAGCGCACCCCAATCTTCATTGGCTCCACCAATATGGTGCGCAGCCTGGTAGCTTCCGGCGAAACGATGCTGGCATCAGCGGAAGCTAAATAAAACCACTTTGAGAGTTGCAATAAGAATTTAAGCCCTGGCTAATCCGGAAGTGCCCAACTCTCTAGCCGCTTGAATTCCGGGCTTCTTGCCAAGCATATGGCATAGTAGGCAGGTGCCTCCCTCATTTGTTCACTTCTAAATTCCCATTTTATGAACCCAAATCAACACGACTCTTCTCGGCGCGATTTTTTGCAAAAATCGATGCTCGCGACGGCGGGCCTGATGACGCCGCTACCGCTCTCAGTGTTTGGGGCAGCCGCGCCGGCTGCTAAGAAACGCGTAGCCATGGTAGGTACCGGCCACCGTGGCAGCGGCATGTGGGGCACCCAACTACTAGATGAGCACCGCGACGTTATCGAGTTTGTGGGCCTGTGCGACAAAAACAAAGGGCGGGCAGAAACGGCGAAAAAGATGATGGGGGTTTCGTGTCCTACCTACACGGATTTCGAAACGATGATGCGCAAGGCCAAGCCTGAAATCCTGATTGTGACCACCGTGGATGCCACCCACGACCAGTTCATCATCAAGGGCATGGAAATGGGGGCCAACATTGTGTCGGAAAAGCCCATGACCACCGACGAAGCCAAGTGCCAAGCCATTCTCGATGCCGAAAAGCGGACGGGTAAGAAGGTAACCGTCACGTTCAACTACCGCTATTCACCGCATCGTCAGAAAATCTACGATTTGCTCCGCAAAGACACCATCGGCAAGATTACGTCGGTTGATTTTCACTGGTACCTCGACAACCGCCACGGTGCCGACTATTTCCGGCGCTGGCACCGCCTGACCGAGAACAGCGGCTCGCTGTGGGTGCACAAGGCCAGTCACCATTTTGATTTGCTGAACTGGTGGCTGGAATCGGAGCCGGAGACGGTATACGCCAAAGCGGCGCTGGAAAACTACGGCAAAAATGGCCCGTTCCGCTTCAGCAACTGTCGGCCCTGCCCCCACAAAGCCAAGTGTCCTTACTACTGGGACATCACCAAAGACGCCCGCCTGATGGCGCTGTACGCCGAAAACGAGCAGTACGACGGCTACCTGCGCGACGGCTGCGTGTTCAAAGAAGACGTAAACATTTTCGATAAGATGGGGGCCACCATTGGGTACGCCAACGGGGCGCAAGTCAGCTATTCGCTCACGGCGTATTCGCCCTACGAGGGCTACCGCATTGCCTTCAATGGTACCAAGGGCCGCATTGATGCGTGGATCAAAGAAGCCGGGGCCATGAAAATAGAGCCCTACGACGAAATTATGGTGTCGCACAATTTCGGTAAGGTCGAATACATTCAAGTGCCCCAAGCCGAAGGCCATGGCGGTGGTGACAAGCTGCTGCGGGCCCAGATCTTCCGTCATCCCGAAGCCCAAGATACCTACCGCCAAGCTGCTGGCAGCCGCGACGGTGCCATGGCTATTCTGGTAGGTATTGCGGCCCGTAAAAGCGTTGCCAGCGGCCAGCCGGTTCGCATTGCTGACTTGACGGATCTTAAGCCCGTAGCCGTAAAGGCGTAAGGCTTTTGCAACCAAGGTGGCCCTACGAACCGCAACGTGAGGTTTGTGGGGCCACCTTGCTGTAGATTGCCTTCAGCAGAGCGGCAGCATTACCAAGTCAAATTATTTCACCCTTCCTTTGGGAGCAGCGTTGAACTCAACTTTCCAGCCTGTTCCTCTCTTCTTCATGCCCAAAATCATTTCGCCCCAAGTGGAGTTCGGCGGTTTGCTGAACCAGATGAAAGCTGTTACACCAGAGGTTTTTACGCCGGATGGTAAGATTCTAAACCTGATGGAAGGGCAGTGGCAGGAAACTGGTAAGCCCCGCGAATTCACTTCGCCTATTGATGGTACTTCGCTTGGCTGGATGCCCATGCTGAACCGCGAAACGGCACTCCGGGCCGTGGAATTCGCCAAAGGCGAAGCTCCCGCTTGGGCCGCCACCGACCTCGACGAGCGCAAGAGCCGCGTGCAGGACTGCCTCAACCAACTCCGCGAGCAGGTGGAACTGACGGGCAAGCTGATTATGTGGGAAATCGGTAAAACCTACAAGCTCGGCTTCACCGACATTGACCGCGCCATTGAAGGCGTGCAGTGGTACGTCGACAACATCGAAGGCATGTTGGGCCAACGCAAGCCGCTGGGGCTGGTGAGCAACATTGCGAGCTGGAACTACCCCATGTCGGTGCTGCTGCATGCGGTGCTGGTGCAGGTGCTGGCCGGCAATGCAGTTATTGCCAAAACGCCCACCGATGGCGGCTTTATTTCCTTGAGTTTGACTTTTGCCATTGCCCGCCGCTGCGGCCTGCCCGTCACGCTGGTAAGCGGTTCGGGTGGCGAGTTGAGCGACGTGCTGGTGAAGAACGATGCCATCGACTGCCTTAGCTTTGTGGGCGGACGCTACAACGGGCGCAACATTGCGGATGCGCTGAGCTCGGTGCACAAGCGCTACATGCTGGAAATGGAAGGCGTGAACACCTATGGCATTTGGAACTACTCAGACTGGACCACCTTGGCCGACCAACTCAAGAAAGGCTACGACTACGGCAAGCAGCGCTGCACGGCCTACGTGCGCTTTGTGGTGGAGC